>JAHKBC010000164.1 GCA_018825725.1 Candidatus Omnitrophota bacterium | reverse complement strand
ATCTCGAGGTTGTTTAGCCTGGAGGAGATATTCAATATATTTAATGCCCTTGTTAACGCGCAGGAATTGACCAAGAGGCTGCAATTTCAGCGTATCCCTCTTGAGATTTGTCTGGTAAAATTAGCCAGCGATGATAGCGATAAAACAAAGAAGAATCTTCCTTCGGAACCAAGCAAAGCTGTCATTAAACATGTTGACAAGAAAAGTAGCCACGATGCCGATAAAAACGAGCGCGACAATAAACATCCTCAACCGCTTAAACAGCCTTCTGCCGTAAAGAAAGAAGAGGCTGAAGAAGAAAATCATGGTAATGAATCAATATTATCTATTACTTATGAGAATATAAAAGAAGGTTGGTTGAATTTTATTAATAGTATGAGTAAAATCAAGATATCGGTGGGGACTTATTTGAATGAAGGCGAGCCTATAAGCTTAAAAGGTAACGTTTTAAACGTCTCCTTTCCTAAGAATTATTCTTTTCATAAAGAATCTTTGGAAGGTAAGGAGAATCGTATCCTTGTAGAAGATTGCCTGCGCGATGTATTTGGCGAAAAGTTAAAAGTAAATTTTATTCTTTCTCAGGTAGAGAAAAGCCATGATACGGTTCAAAACAACCCAATTTTTAAGACGGCAATAAACATGTTTAACGCAAGGGTAGTACAAACTGACTGATGTCTGCTTATACTGAATCAATAGAGAAGTTGATTGAAAAGCTTGTGAAGCTTCCCGGGATAGGCAGAAGAAGCGCGGAGCGGATTGTTACATATCTGTTGGGTGTTTCCGAAGCCGAGGTGCGGGCTTTAGCCGAGGCTTTGTTAAAGGTAAAAGAGAGTGTCCGTTTTTGCAGCATCTGTAACAATTTAAGCGAACAGGAGGCCTGTAAGATCTGCGATGATCAGCGTAGAAGGAAGGATATGATTTGTGTAGTGGAGAAGCCCAGTGATGTAACGGCAATCGAAAAGAGCGGTATTTATAACGGGTTATACCATGTTTTAATGGGTTCGATTGCCCCTCTGGAAGGTAAGGGCCCGGGTGATTTAAAAATAGAAGGCTTGGTTACCAGAATTAAGAGGGAGAACATTAAGGAATTGATTATTGCTACGGACTTGGATATCGAAGGGGAGACCACTGCTCTTTACCTGACAAAGGTCTTGAAACCGTTAGGAGCAAAAATATCCCGGATTGCCGTAGGTATTCCTATGGGTTCAAATGTAGAATATGCTGATTCGGCAACCCTAGGCAAAGCCATGGAATCACGCAGAGAAATATGATTCCCTACCTGAAATCTTAGCAGTCCTTTAGTCGCCTGCATCAAGAAAAATTAGGGAGGTAATATGGTACAGCTTTTCTTTGAAGATAGTGCCGCAGCCCAATCGTTAAAAAATTCCTGGACGCGTATGGCAAGTACGATCACGTGCATGCAAGTAAAAGTATCTCCTGAAGCAATCACGATCAAACCTAGATCGTCTATGGCATGGTTAATGGATTTGTTGTGTTTGGATCTGAATCACGTTATACCTATACCTGATATTAAAACAATTTTACCCCAGGGGCAGTGGTCGAAATATGGTAAAGTAGAAGTAACCTTTGTAAGCGGGGGTCAGGAAAAAAAGGTGTTACTCTATCTTAAAAATGACAGGCAATTCATTGATGCTGTTAATTCGCTGATGAAGAAGGGTAGTTCCTAGTGCCTTCGGCACAGGTTCTCGCCACAAAGGAACATAAAAAATAAAATGGGCGCCAGTAATGGGCACCCATTTTATTTTACTCCCCCTATTGGACGAGTTTCGCAACTGGCTGCTGACGGGAGAAGTGGAAAAGCTATATCAAGAGCTAGCTATTGCTGTTTAAATTGCCTCATGTCTTCTTGATTAGGTCTTTGGCGACCTTTTCGCCCGACAATAGCATACCGCCAAAGATAGGGCCCATTCGAGGCCCACCAAAAACAGCGTTAGCACACATCCCGCACACATAAAAACCCGGGCACACCTCTTTAGAATTTCTTACAATTGTATCTTCACCAACCTCGGCCCACATCGATTGCTCACCCATGAGTTTACCTGATCTTGTCTTAAGTCGAATACCGGATTTTTTCTCGATAATCCGTGCCACCTCGGCAGGATGGCCGGTAGCATCCACGACAAACTTTGCGCGCATCGTAATGGGGTCAACGTGTAAATTGGCCATCTCAACCGCGGTCCAATTCAATACTAACCCACAGACCCTTTTCTCCCGTATCATTACATCTTCAGCACTCAAAAGATTAAAAATCTTAAGGCCTGCTTTTACGGCTTTAGAGCAAATTGTAGACACTGTTTCGATGGAATCGGACAAATAGTAACCTTTCTCGTATTTCCTTGTTTCAACTCCAAATTCTTCCAGTATTTTTTTAGCTGATTCCTGAAACACTATTTCATTGAACATTATCCCGCCACCCCACATGCCACCGCCGATTGAAAGCTTCCTCTCAAACAACACAACTCGCTTGCCAGCTTTTGCTAAATAATATCCGCACACCATGCCTGCGGGGCCTCCGCCAACAATCGCCACATCAACATCCAGCGCTTTCACGAGCTTCTCGCTGTATGATTCGATAATAGCCCGAGAAATTTTTATTTCATCTAATTTCATTTGACGTTCCTTTCTGTTTAGACGTCCTAAATAAAAATCCCCTATGCCCTGGCTCCGCCAAGCATAAGGGATTGATTAGAAACATTTATCCCTACGCTGGCATTATCCAGATCAGGTTCATCGGGTAATCTGCTAACTTAGCAGAACTCTCAAGCCGCTATACGACCTCCCCTTATTTTTCATTACTACATCTGTATTATATCTCAAACAAAAACCCTCTACAACGTATTTCGTTACAGAGGGTTTCAACTATTTAACTCCCCCTATTGGACGAGTTTCGCAACTGGTGCATGACGGAGGAGGCAGAAAAGCTAACAGTTAGTTTGGGGGCGTACCTATATAAGGACGTATATGATTTTTTCCAGAGGATTAACCGATGATTATACTATTTTTTAATCTTTGTGATCTTTGATCCTTCGAGTGTAATATTGTACATAAGTCCTTTTTGGTCCAGAACAAATGCAATTATAGGCTCATTGATCTTTGCGCTATCTATTGAACCACCCGCGCCGATAGCTATTACCGCAACAGAGGCGTCGACGCCTACTTTCCACCCCTCGCTATTACGAAACTTATCAAGCGCGTCTTTTGCCATAAAAGCAATTATTATAGTCTTCTTCTGGCCGCCCAGCTGAAATCCGATCGAGGCGGCAGCCGTATTATAGTAATCGACTGTTTTCCCCCGTACCCGGAGAGCGCCTTCACCATATTCTCCGCCTATACCTATGCCGGCTTTATAAACATTCGGGAATACCAGCATTCCCTCGGCTCTTCGCAGAATATCCTTCGAACCTGTCACCTCTTCAAATTTTTTCAACGAAGATTCAACGTTAGCATTTATCTGCTTTGCATTATCAGCAAACGCTGTAATGGGTGATACCTCCGCTAAGAACAATATGGTCACCAGTGCAAATAAAATTCTAGTTCTCCTAAACATAAGTCTCCTCCTTTGTATTGGTATATATTTTTAGTTCAGCCTATATGAATAGATATTATATCTGTAGGGTGGCTCTTCATGGACCATCCATCATGGTACCTGAATTATACGCTTATCACAGGTGAATTTCAATGCTATACTATGGCTCATAAGCAGATATGGAAAAACACCGTGTTTTCCCTAAAACCCTTTTCCGGTCCATGCGGTGTCGCCACCAAAAGAAGAACGCCTACTGGTAACCGATAGGCGTTTTCCTATAGTAGCTCCCCCTCGAGGACTCGAACCTCGGACCTGGTGGTTACACTTGACCCGAAATTACTTTCGGAAGCGGACTATATCTTTGCCATAACTTTCGTTTTAGGCAGCAGGTGCATAGTCTCTGAACCTTCCCTATTATTAGGGCTCGGCTGCTGATTACCCACGTTTTTACGTTAGGGCTTCCAGTACGCCACACTACGTTGGCGCATCCGCCACGTTTTGTGGCGGACAATTCTCCTGCAGTTTCAACTACGGTTTCCCGCAGAAGCTGCCTTAATTTATCCCTCGCGCCTTTTGCGCTCGGGACAAATCCCACTATCGTGGGATTTGACAGCCACTCGCTCTACCAACTGAGCTAAGGGGGAATAGTAAAACTATTCTACACTAAATCAGTTTTCAGTCAAGAAAAAAGCAAACGGAATATTACTGTCCTTTATGCAGGAATGCTTCTTCTGTTATTCTGTAATATCTTGTGATTTTTTCAGGACGTGCTAAAATAATCGAGCTAATCAAGGTATGAATATCTAGGAAGATAAATCCATTATTTTATAATGGCCGGAGGCTTGAAATGTTAATAAGGTTTATGTTGGCGTTGTGATGATTAAAAAAATAGATTACAAAAAAGAGCTAAATCCGGCGCAGCTTCAGGCTGTGGAGTCGACTAGTGGGCAGTTTCTGGTGATTGCCGGAGCCGGAAGCGGAAAGACCAGAGTGCTCGTATACCGCGTAGCTTATCTGGTAGAAAATGGAATTAAACCGGATGAAATACTATTACTTACTTTTACCCGTAAGGCAGCAGAAGAGATGCTCCGGAGGGCATCGCAACTTTTAGATGAGCGTTGTCAAAGGGTTTCTGGAGGCACATTCCATTCTTTTGCTAACAGCGTCTTAAGAAGATATGGATCGTTTTTAGGGATATCTAATAATTTCACCATTTTAGACCGTTCGGATTCCGAGGATGCAATAAATTTAATCCGCACCCAGCTAGGATTTAACAAGACCGACAAGCGCTTTCCCAGGAAGAGGGCCCTAAACGAAATAATCTCTATCAGCGTTAATAAATCGGAGAAGATCGAAGATGTGCTTTATGACGAGTACCCGCAATTTATGGAATGGGCCGATGAAATCAAGACAATAAATGATGAGTACAGAAAGTATAAATTTTCAAAGTCGCTTCTTGATTACGATGATCTTTTGGTTTTTCTCAAAGACCTGCTGGAAAAACACGAGCGGGTACGCAGCGCCCTAGCCGGCAAGTATAAATACATTATGGTGGATGAATATCAGGATACCAATAAGCTGCAATCTTATATAGTATGTCTATTGGCTTGCGAACATAAGAATATCATGGTTGTGGGGGATGATGCCCAAAGTATTTATTCCTTTCGCGGCGCCAATTTCAAGAACATCATGGATTTTCCTAAGATTTTTAAGGATGCCAAGGTTATTACCCTGGAAGAAAATTACCGCTCAACGCAGCCTATCCTGAACATGACCAATGAGGTAATCCGTTATGCAAAAGAAGGATTTGAAAAAAATCTTTTCACCAGGCGGCAAGGGATGAAGCTTCCGGTTTTTGTGGATGCCAGAGATGAGTTTGCGCAGTCTAAATTTATCGTTGATAAGATATTAGAATTGAGAGAAGAGGGGGTTGAATTAAAAGATATCGCAGTGCTTTTTCGCTCCGGATGGCATTCTAACGATTTAGAGGTTGAGCTTGCAAATCGAAATATCCCTTTTGCGAAATATGGCGGACAGAAATTTGTGGAGGCTGCGCATATCAAGGATGTATTATCATACCTGCGCATCGTTCATAACCGCGAAGATCAGCTAAGTTGGTACAGGGTGCTTTTATTGTTAAAAGGCGTAGGCCCCAAAACTGCCGAGCGCATAATCATTGAGGTGATAGCGCGCCGGGATAATATATCATTGGACCAAAAGCTTCTTGATAAAACCGAAGGCCTGGCCGGGCTTCTGGAATTGCTCAAAAGATTCGATGCCAAAAAAGATCAGCCCGATCAGATGGTTCATGCTTTCCTGAAATATTACCAGCCGTACTTAAAAGATAAATATGATGATTTTAACAAACGACCGAATGATTTGGATTCGTTGGAGCGCATTGCCTCGCGGTACAAGTCTTTAGAAGAATTTCTTACGGATATGGCGCTTGAACCTCCGGAAAAATGTATAGTTGAGCCAGGAAGTAAAGATAGGGACGATTCTACGCTTTGCTTATCTACTATCCATTCGGCAAAGGGCTTGGAGTGGCACAGCGTATTTGTGATTTATGTGGCAGAAGGGCACTTGCCTTCGTATTTATCCTTGGAAGATACGGAAGCTATCGAAGAGGAGCGCCGGCTATTTTATGTTGCCCTTACCCGGGCCAAGGAGAACCTTTTTCTCTTAAAGCCTCACGTTGACCGTTCGCCCAGAAGCTATTTTGATGCTTCAGGCACTGTTTTTACGCGTGTCTCGCGTTTTTTGGAAGAAGGCAAGATCCTGGATAAGTTTGTAAAGATAGAAAGTACAGATCTTGATGGCTTTGATGAATTGCTTTTGGGTGAAATAAACATAAAGCATTCCAAAGCCGACCCTGATTTTCTGGAAGAGATTAAAGATTATCTCCGGGGGTAAATTAGGAAAGCAGTTAAAATAATGGAAGTTGAAATTGTCCGCAGCCATAAACGAAGACGCACAGTCAGCGCCCGATTAATTAAAGATACACTTTTAGTAAATGCGCCGTTTATGCTCCCCCAGAAGCGCCTGGACAGGATTATTGATGGTTTTAAAATTAGGTTCGAAAAAAATAAACTAAAAGTTGAACTTAAGAAAAAAGAGAGCCTTGTTGATATTGCTGCCCGCCTGAATGAGAGATATTTTTCTAATCAGTTGAGGATAAATTCAATAGAATATGTCACTACTCAAAACCATAAATTCGGCTGCTGCAATTTCCATGATGGGCGTATTCGTATTTCACACAAGGTCGGATTTATGCCGCGTTGGGTCAGAGATTATGTGATTATTCACGAAATGGCGCATTTGATTGAGCCAAATCACAGCCGGAAATTTTGGATGATTGTTTGCCGCTATAAGTTGGCTGAGAGGGCTCGGGGTTTTCTTCTGGCTGCCGGTATTCTTCAACCATCGGCTCCTGGTCTCGAACTTCCAAAATAATAATAGGATATCTCTTTAGGTATTACCTTGAGTGAGCGTAACTCTTTATTATAAATTCAGTTACGTGAAGGATTTATTCTGCAAGGCATTAGTACGGCCCTATTTCTGATATTAATAGAATCTGCGTGCAAGGATTATATGGTAAAGTAAAATGATAGTACTTGACAAGGTGATGAAAACTCATTACTATAGATTCAGGATTAAGTAGTGAAGGAAACAAGATATTCCTACGGGTTCAGAAATGTATTTTTTTTCTGAAGGTTGTATTGATGGTCGGGCCGCCATCTGTGATTAAGTGATGGCGGCTGTTTATTTTTATAAATTTTCAGAGTGAAAGGAGGCGATATGGATTGGCAGAATGTTCCTACGCCGGAAGAGATAATTGATGTAGGCAAGAAGAAATTCTCGGGTTATGCGAAATGGATTCCTGCTGCAATCTTTGTTTTGTTTGCTTTTGCGGGCTTAAGGGGTTTAATTTACTCAATCGGCCCGGATGAGGTGGGTGTTATCCAAAGATTCGGTAAATACAGCGGATTGAGTACGCCGGGCCTGCATGCAAAAATTCCTTTTGGGGTAGATAAGGTGACACCTATAAAGGTAGAAAAGGTTTTTAAGGATGAATTCGGTTTTAGGACTGTGGAGTCGGGGGTGAGGACAAGATATTCTGCGCGCAATTATGAAGATGAGTCATTAATGCTTACCGGCGACCTGAATATCCTTGATGTGCGCTGGATAGTGCAGTTTAAGATAAAGGATCCGGTTAAATTGCTTTTTTCTACGCGCCGCCCGGAAGATAATATACATGATATTTCCGAAGTAGTTATGCGGCGTTTTGTCGGGGATTATTCCGTTGATGAAGTCCTTACTACTAAAAGAGAAGAGGTGGATGATTTGGTGCAGCATGAGATACAGCGCATACTTGATATGTATAATGTCGGGGTACAGATAGTTACAGTTAAACTCTTAGATGTTAATCCTCCTGAGAAGGTAAAGAGCGCGTTTAATGAAGTAAACGAGGCCAAACAGGAAAAAGAGAAGATGATTAACCAGGCTTGGGAGGCATATAATAAAGTCATTCCCAAAGCTAAGGGTACGGCGGAAAAGACGATCCGCGAGGCAGAAGGTTATGCTCTGGATAAGATAAATCGCGCGAAGGGCGAATCAGCGAGGTTTCTTGCTACTTTAGAGGAATATAAAAAAGCGCCGGATATAACCAAAAAGAGGCTTTATCTGGAGACTCTAGTGCAGGTGCTTCCCAACGCAAAAGAGAAATATATAATAGACTCGCAGCAGAAGTCGATTCTGCCGCTTTTGGATATTAACAAGAAAGGAGGGCAGTAATAATGAAAGGTTTGCGTGTACCTATCACGATTTTTGCCGTATTATTCGTTATTGTAATTGCCCCCTTTGCCATCGGAGTGATATATATAATTAACGAGGGCCAGCAGGTGGTTATTACGCAGTTCGGAAAGCCCGTGGGTAGACCGGTTACATCAGCCGGCCTGCATTTCAAGAAGCCGTTGATCCAGGAAGCCCACTATTTTGAAAAGAGGCTTTTGGATTGGGACGGAGATCCGAATCAGATACCCACTAAAGACAAGAAATATATTTGGGTGGATACTACTGCCCGCTGGAAGATTATCGATGCCTTGAAATTCCTGCAGTCGGTAGGCAATGAAATGAACGCTCAGGGTAGGATCGACGATATTATAAATTCCGCGACCAGGGATGTTGTTACCAGCCACCTTTTGGTTGAAGCGGTGCGGGATTCCAATCGTATTCTGGAAGCCGAAGTGGAAGGTGAAGATATGATTGTTACGGATGAGGCCTTGGAGCGTATTGAAGTGGGGAGAGATCAGCTGGAGGGGGTTATTTTGGAGAAGGCAAAGGTGCTCGCCCCTCAGTATGGCATTGATATCGTTGATGTGCGCATCAAACGCATAAGTTATGTGGAAGATGTGCGTAACAAGGTCTATGACCGCATGATCGCCGAAAGAAAGCGGGCCGCGGAGAAATATCGTTCTGAAGGCCAGGGTAAATCCGCTGAGATAGAGGGGAAGGTAGCTAAAGAATTAAAAGCTATCACATCGGAGGCTTACCGCGAGGCGCAGATTTTAACCGGTAAAGCGGACGCCGAGGCAATTAATATTTATGCCGGCGCATACAGTCAGAATCCCGATTTCTATTCCTTTATGAAGACGCTGGAAACCTATAAAGATACCATTGACAAGAAAACTACGGTGATTTTGACAACTGACAGCGACTATTACAAATATCTCAAATCCCTGGAGGATCTGAAATAAAATAACCCTACAGGAAAGATTAAGTATTAGCTCGGTTCTATCAGGGATTCTATTTGAATAAGGGACTGTTCCCGAAAGGCAGCTTCAGATAGGCTGTTTTTAAGGGGAGAGTTCCTTTTTTTATTTACCATGATATGGGGAGTTCTGTCCTGTCATTAGCAGGGGGTTTCTTTATGATTCATTAGGGAGGAGTTATATTTTTCACATTAAAGTTTTTTGACACCAGTTCCTAATATTGTAGTAGAATAATAGAAATGTAATTAGTCAATGTTGGCCTATTTATGCTCGATGCGCTTATGGAGAAAAAATAGGGTTGATGAAGTATAAGCGTTTATAAAAGAAAGAAGGCTTAATGAAACATCGACTGAGTTTTTTGCGAGATTGGAGAAGTAACTAAAGATTGAAGATGGAGTAATTAAAAAGGTGAATTTAATGGGTTACGCAATAGCTAGGGAAAGTGGGGATAGATTAAAGTTATTCAGGAAATACGGCTATGATATCCCTAAAGCCAGAAATTTAATTTTTGCCAAAGCCAAGCTAAGAAAAGGGAGTTTATTAGAAGTCGGCACAGGACGAGGGCATATGGCATTAGCTTTAGCAAAAAAAGATATAGGTTTATTTCAATCGATATGGATAGAGAAGCGCAAGGAGCAGCCAGGGTATCCCTAAAGCAGGCCGGGTTTAATAAATTTGCATTTTTTAAAATAATGAATGCTGAGAGATTACTTTATCTGGACAGATACTTTAATGCTGCAATCTCGGTAAATTTTATTCACCATGCGAGAAATCCAGCCAAATGCATCAAGTAGATGTTTAGGGTTATTAATGAAAAGCTGGTGATTGCGGATTTGAATAAAAGAGGTGAACGTATTATGCAAAAAGTGCATGGGTTGGATGGGCATAAACATTATGACTCTAAAATGCCTTTAAGTTCAGTGAAGAAGTTACTAGTGAAGCTTGGGATGATTGTTGAAACTTATAATGATAGCTGTCAGATTATTATGGTGGCCAGAAAAGCAAACAAGTTAAGTTAATTATTACGATAAATGTTAGAAATTAAGAAACCCAATGGACTGGTTATTAATGTTTCGGATTATTGTTTGAACAAATGCATATTTTGTTTTCTTTCTAAGAGGCAGAAAGATCCTCAGGAGCTTTCTATCCACGAATGGAAAGATTTTATTTTATCAATCCGAGACTGGGTAGAACGTCCTTTTCAGATTAGTTTTACCGGTGGGGAGCCATTGCTAAAAGATGGCATCGTAGAGCTCGTTGAGTTTGTTCGTCAAAACGGGTTTGAATCTTATATCACCACTAGCGGAAGCGGGTTAACTTCTAGTATGATAAGAGATTTATCGGATGCGGGGTTGGATACAATAACATTTTCCCTGGAGACGTTAGATGTTAAGAAACATGATAGTTTCCGGGGCAGCCCCGGGCTTTTTAATAATATTATGAGCGGTATAGACGAGATTAAACAGGTATGTCCGCAGATGAAAATCGGAATTAATACGATAATTTTTAAACAAAATCTAGATGATATATTAGAACTCTCGAATTGGGTTTTGAAGAATCCCAAGATTGCGTTTATTGGTTTTCAAGTCTTGATGCAGCCACAGAACTCTTCTAGCGATTGCCTTTGGTTTAAAAAGCATGAATTTGGGCATCTTTGGCCCAATGATATTGAAAAAATTGATGCAGTTTTGGATAGGATAGCCGAGATGAGGCTTGAAACGCAAAATACTCCTGGAAATAAAATCGGTTGTTCTGTAGTTCAGCTTAAGGCATTCAAGGCATATTTCAGAAACCCTTACAATTTTGTCAAAGAAGTCAACTGTGTTGTCTTTCAGAAACCGATCTCTATTAATCCATATGGTGGAATAGCGGTTTGTGATATAGGCGGAGAACTGGGCAATATTAGGAAAGAGAGTCT
>JAHKBC010000163.1 GCA_018825725.1 Candidatus Omnitrophota bacterium | reverse complement strand
CTTCCTGGCCAGCCCCTCGAGTTCCCGCTGAATAACATTCTTTTCTTTATGGGATAGGCCCCTGATAACCAAAAGCTCTTTGCAGCCGGCGATTAATTCAGAATAAAAGCTATCCAGTTGATTACGGTAAGAACGCGGGCTGAAAAGGTGGCTAAAAATTATCTCAGTAATTTGTTGCGCTACAGGGCTTAGCTGTAATTCAAGATTATACCTGTCGCGGAAAATTCTTTCCGCCAACTTTTTAACAATATTCTTCTTAAACTCTAGCTGGCTGGAAAGAAATGTTATCAATTCAAGGCTGATAAAAACATACTTCTCCTGGCGCATAATTATCGGCGTAATCGCTTGCGCTTTGTCATTGATAATTTTAAAACGTAAAGAACTTCCCTTTATTCGTAGCTCAGCGGGCAAGCTCAATAAAAGGCTCCTTAATCTTTGGTAGAGTAGTGATATTTCTCCGGACAAACCTTCTATTGTATTTATATTGCCAGAATCATCTATACGAATTTCCCCGGCCAGGGTATTTATGGTTTTAATGATTCTAAAATTATTTGGCTTACTGCCTGGCAGCCATAATGCCTCCCGCAAGCTAAAAGTCAACGCCGGCTGCTGTTGAGAATAAACAACCGAATCATACTCGTATTTTTCTCCTGCCGCCTGCGCGTTAACAAGGTTCTTCTTACGGATAGTGACAGGCGAAGAGCTGGGGATAATGGCCGTGGTTAGCGGCCTTACTCTTTTTGCTCTTTGTTTCTGCGCATAAATCAGCAATAGGTATTCTCCCCGTTCAGGAAAATTTTCGGGATTTCTTATGCTGCGTAAATATTTTTCAGCCAGCTCATAATAACCTGATAAATAATAAGCCAAGCCCAATGCATAATAGTACCTATCAATGGTTTTTTCCTCAATGGCCTCCGGCTTAAACCCTCCGGCTTTCTTTAGATACCCCGAAATCGGGGAGCTCCCTTGTGCCTCTGCATCCAAACTGCTTGACCTGCGGTTTGTCCTGCTTTCGTGATTTTGCGCCATAGAAGAAATTATGTACCCGGAAATTATTGCAGGTATAACGAATAGAGCAAAAAATTGCGCTAATATGTTCTGAGTAACCAAGAAGGCTAAGGGCAAATAAAGGTGCTCGAATAAAGTAAAGAGTTGGGGTAAAATACTCTGGGTAATCCAGGAGGCCAAAGGCAGATAAATATTTTGGGTAATATGTTCAAAAATATTTTCTGATACCGTAAAAGAAATACCAAAAACAACGAAAGCAAAGAATAATTTCATAAAATTCGGCGCGCGCGGCTTAATCGGGCTTGCAGAGACATCAATATCTTCAGAAACCGTTTTCTTTTCAGCGTAAAAATTTTTTACTTCCTGAGCATTGGCCTGCTCACTTTTGATGCGCGCATACGCGCCAAGCGGAGAACTTGCCTTTTGGCCTTCTTCGTTCATTTGCGCTGGACTATTAGCAGAGGTGGTTTGCGTAGAATGGTTTTCCAAAGCCAGGCATAAATGCTCGAGCAGGCGGATTAAAAATATGTGCTTCTCATAAGGCACAAGCTGCGAGCGCTCGATCCTGCGCAATAACATCAAAAAGCTTTTCGAATACTTGATACCCTGTACCAGGTCTTTTATGTGATATATGTAGTATTTAAAATCTTCCTGCAAATGTATTAATTCCTGCTTCTGGATAACATCCTTCAGGCAGATCATAAAATTCTTCACTCCAAGACCCGGAGCGCATAACGCTAATTTCGGCCAATTATACGGCTGCATAAGGCGGCGATAAACCTCATCCTCCGGAATACACTCAGCATCCCCTGTAATGCCGTCTAAAAGCCACTGCCGATCACCCTCTTCTATATCTTGAACAAACTTTAAAACAATCTTTCGCGATAAAGCTTCTCTGGCTTTTTTATTTTCCAAAGTATTTGCCCAAATCATCAGAAGCCCTCTTGCCTGATTACATATATCGCCTTGAGTCATTCCCATTTTCAAAGCATTAAAGGAAACAACCTGGTAATTGTCTATGTTAAAATAATCCTGGCTTGCCTCAACCACCTTTTCAACAAATGATACCATGTTCGGCTTTCCCCAGGTTTCATATTCGACCATGTAACCGGTACCTTTAATTATCTTTCCCTGCTTGTTCCGCTCTACGGGAATTAACCTTTCTGGAATAACTCCATCCGGAGTAGCTATTGTCGGAGCGCAATTCTGTTGTGCATTTCCATAGCTTGTCGGGCCTGCCTCCTGGCCATCTATTGAAAGCATCCCTCCGAAATCCGTAGCCTGCTGGATGAAATATGATGTTGACACATTATGATCAGATATAAGAAAAATATGGTAGCGCATACGCGGGTCTAAATTATAGAGCTGCTCCAGCCTCTGTTTCTGAATATCAAAGAAATCATTGAATTTCCTTCCCCCTATAAATATAACTGCTTTGGCGTTTACAAGCGTTTCCCGTAATTCCGGATCAAAGAAAACATCAATAATTAAATCCGGGCATTTATATTCAACGAACCTTCTTATAAAAGTAAAAAATGGCCATTCTAAAAGATTTATCCCCTGTTCCTTTAATTCTTCTTTAGTAATTGCGATTTCTCCGAAAGTGCCTGCAAATAGCTCATCTATAAAGCGCTGTTTTTGCGCCTTTTGGACCGCTAAAATGCCTTTCATAAAATCATTTTTCATGGATTTGTTTCTTTCCAGCTTGACAAATAATTCCCGGTAATTCCCCGCCCCCAAAATAGTCATAAATTTAGCCACAACCATTTTAATTTCATCACCCTGCCAGCGGCTAATATCCGAACCTTCGCTATTGCCGAATAAATCATCCTCTACTACTTTATAGGCGTAATCTTTATAGATATCGTCTTTGCATATCCTAGAATGCTTGGTAGAACACCCGGTAATAACATCGCTCACTGCTCCGGAAAGCATTACTAAATCTATTGTGCCGTCGTGCTTTTTGGCAAAACTGAACTCCTCGGCTATTTTAAGGATTCCGAATAAATCCACCGAATAAGGAGGCATTCCCGCTTTGACAACCGTATGGTTATAAAGGTGGACTAAAATATCCGCGAATATAGGGCTGTCTTTAAATTCGTCTTCTACAACCTGAGGAACTACCAGAGTTGTATTTACTTCGCTTGTGGAGAATATGAATCCTGCATTATGCCTTTTTGCATTATAACGCTCTTTGATAAATTCCAGGGTTACTTTGCGATAAAGATACGTCTGCAAGGCCCTGAACGGATTATCTATCCCTCCCGGATAAACCTGATTAAAGACCTTAGGGCAATACATCCAATATTCCTGAAGCTCAGAAAATGGATTCATATATATAGTTACATCTACCTTGCCAACTGTCGGAACATCCATATCCTTGTATGTTTTTACCTCCCAGAGGCACTGACGCATTAATTCAACAAGAGCAGGGTCAACTTTAGTCTCTTCCCCTGTTATAGTATCGGAATAAAATATGCCCATAACATGAAGTCTTTTTTTAGCCTCTGCCACGCCCCATTCTTTACTGAGCACATTAAACCAGCCCCTGACTAAATCCGGCTTGAAACTTCCCATGCCTCCTGCCATAAGGAGTTTTGCGATAAGCCCGGTTACATGGAAGGCCAGCTTCCTTGAATAAAGCATACCCATCTCCAGATAATCCCTGAAATACGAAAGAAGCTGCTGAGAAAACTCATATTCCATTTGCAAGACAAAAATATCCCGCCCCTTTATTGTTCCAAGCGCCCTCTTTATAGCCTCTTTCTTAAACTTCTCCTCCCATCTGCGGTTCACCAAATATCCGCTCTCCTCCTGCCTATCCTGGGCGCGGATAATCCTGGATACAAAAGCCTTATACTGGGGATGTGTTAGGACAAAATCTATAATCCCTAGGGCGCCCTTTTCCCGTTGCAATTCATTTAACCTTTCAAGCATATTCTTTGACTTAGTATCTTGTTTAGTTTCATCAATAATTCTGAATACACGGGGGGCGTCCTCTACAGAAGAACTTGCTCCATTAGAGACAGTAGAGACAGGGAACGTTTCTATTTTTTCTCCCACTGGCGAGCTGGAAGCTTTTATTACATTGTGCTTAACCACCTCATTGAATAAACCGGTCAATAACTGATAAACAGATATTTCTTTACCGTCAGGCATGGTTATTTTTAATTCACTTAGCTTCTCTCCATCTTGTTTCATCTTTTCTTGAAAATCAATGCGCGCGGAATTCCAGAAAGCTTCAATTAAATCCTCAGGGCTTATTTGCCCGGCAGAAAGTTTCCCAAATCGCAGGCGTATGGATACGGCAGCCTGTTCAAACAAATTATTGCCGGTAATTATATTATAGATAATACCTGTCATCGCATACCAATCCTGCAGGATTATAATGTTGGGTAATCTACTCTCCTTATAAATTTCACGCAGCGCCTCAACTATTATGAATTGAGAAGCGTTAGCGTGATAAAGCGTTCCTCCTAAAGGAATCGGCCTATTATTGATTTCGTCTAATAAAATAGCCAGCTCCAGGTCAATCACACCCAAACTCTCTATATTGCCAGCCTCTATCGGCCTGTCTGATTTTAATATGTTTATATACAGGTTCGCAGCCTTTAAATCGCGGATGGCAATCTTGGCCTTCTTCAAGGCAAAAAGGACTCTTACGCATTCTTCGATTAAGAGCTTAATTACCGGAAGATTCCTGGACCAAAGTATCCCTTTCTTAGATTCGGCTACCCTCTGAAGATACTTGAGAACAATTTCATTCTTAATCTTTTCTCCTTTAACAAAAGCCTGGGAGAGGTTTCTCATTTTAGCGGTAAAATCTTCCGAGGCCTTATACTTTTCTTGAGGATGCTTCTCTACAAAAGGCAAATACACTTTCTGGTATAAATCTATCCGCTCCTCACTGCCGATAAAATATATACCGGTGGGGTCAGTAAAGAAAGTATTGCCGTCATAACCTATCTCGCGTTTTAATTCATCAAGCAGTGTGTCTGCCCCATGGATCTTATTTATAACATCATCCATAAATTTTACTTGGCTTAAAAGCGGCATAGGGAACACAAAATAACAGCCTAGCTTCAACAAATCCTGATGTTTCATTATTATATTTTTGGCTTTATTTATATCTTCGGGGATATGGATGCCTATTTTCTCCATAAGGCTCCTTAAATCAGAGTAAGTCGTGCTTACTCCCGCTTCTTTTAATACAAAACCCAGCCTTCTCTCAAGGGCGATAGTAGAAGTATAATTTTCAAAATCGGTTATGTCTGAAACCTTCAAGAATATCCATTCTCCGAAAACTATTGCCCTGTAGCAGGTACTCTTAAACCCTCCGTCTGCAAGTTTTTTTAAGGTTATGCGCATGGAATTCTCTACGCGGCCTGCGCAGACCACTTTCAATTCGTAAATATTCCCGCTACAGCTTGGCCCAATGAATTTAAATCCTACATCACGGACAGTCTTACCTTTTATTCTTATGCTCTCCTCATAAAGCTTAAGCAGAAAACCGACCATATCAACATCAGTTATGTCTTTTAATTCCTTATCTTGCGCCGGAGCGCTGTAAATTTTCTCGGTAGGCGAACTGCCGCTTGCCGTGTTGCCAGAAACCGTTTTCTTTCCAGTGTAAAAATTTTTTACCGGCGCTCTGGAGATATCGCGCTCAACCTCGTTAAATAGCAACCTGAGCAAAGAATCTTTTTGCCACTGAAATAACATAATATCTTTTACTAATTTTCTGGCTCTCTTATCTTTAACGCGCAGCCAAAGATTACTTATACGCACTGTAATCTTATCCCAGGTTTCATTTTGCTCTATTCGATTACGTATAAAAGGCTCTATTGTAGAATCAAAGAATG
>JAHKBC010000162.1 GCA_018825725.1 Candidatus Omnitrophota bacterium | reverse complement strand
GATACCTCTTCTTTCTCTATGTCCAACTTGCCTTCTTTGACTAACTCTACTACCTTTTGCGCGGCTTGAACGGATAAGAATAGGACAAGATATTCCTGTAACATCGCGCGCTTGGCGGGATCGGCGCGCAACTCTTTGCTGTTATACGGGAATACCGAGCCGGGGATAAGTAAACGATGCATTATCAGCCCATCAACCATTTCGGGATTATCGATGATTTTTAATAATTGTTCGCGGGAAGCGCTATTAAGATTCTTGCTGCGCTTATAGTTAACCCGCGCTGCGTTGATAGCCTTATAAGATAAGTATGCAATAAAGGCGATAGCGGCTAATTTTATCAACGCCGGGATAAGGCCGCCCCCTAACAAACAAGAAACAGCTGATGTAAACCCAGGCCCCATAGAAAAGAGGAGAGCGGACTGGAAAATAGGTGCAAAAATCTGATCAATATATAAAACACCCGCCATAATAAGCACTGGGATAGCTACAAGCACCGCGGTTTTTACAAGCCCTAATATTTTCTTACCTGCCCGTTTCGTAAACGATTCTTGGATATAATTCTTAATACCTTTTTCTGCTTTCTTGGCTTCGCGATGTTTACCATATGCCTTAAGGCCAGCCCTTAGCGTACGCAGAGCCAAAACAACCGCAATGCCAAATATAGCGATGAAAGGTAGGCTAAAAATAAGCATCCATGGCGATTCGGAATAACGTTGCAAGATATTGTTATATTTTACGTATTCTTTCTTTTCGGCGAAGAAGTTTGAATTCTCGAGAGTCTTAGTATTACGCAAAAATACTATCTCTTTATCCTTTATTGTGGCTACTTGCAGCCCATTAATAAAGAGGTTGGCCTTTTCTACTGCCTTGCTCACTTCTAATAAAGCGCTGTCCAAAGAAACTTCTTTGGGCAATTTATACAAAGAACGGCCTGCTTCAACTTTGGGCATGCCTAAATTGTCGCGCAGGGTTCTTTCTAATTCTCCTCTCTCCCTTTGGTCATATATCTCTACGGATAGCAAGTGGCCGAGCTTGCCTTCAAAAATTAAGTTAACTATAGGCATAGTTTTGCCCGCGCGGCTCCTCAGCAAGAAATCATCTTTGGTTTTACCTAAAGAAATCATTTCTATGAAGCCGAATAATTTGTTCTTGGTGTTATTCGGATACTCAACTGCCTCTCCGAGTTCAAATTTATCAAGCCGGGTATTAATATCATAACCGCTCCAGCTTACGCCTAATTGGCTCATGGAAATTTTCCTGCCATCGCTATGCAATATCTCTCTATTTGTATTCACCAATTCTTTAATCATATTATCTGATATATAACTCAGATCGTTCCCGGAAAAACTTAAACCATAGCTGCGCGACCTTCCCTCACCTCTTATTCTGTTCCAAAGGCCTATCTTGTTGTATTTAACCTCAAGCTCCTCCGCTATGCCATTCTTCAGGCCGCCTTTTCTGGTATCGTATTCAAAAGAGAAAGATTCTTTGCTAAAAGGAATGGCAACATAAGAAAGATAATGCAAAAATGTTATGTAATTAGGAACTGACTGATCATTGACGAAGCCGCTTCCGCTATCAATGAAGGGATGGCCTCTCTCGATAATAATTGGCCGGCCGTGGTTATCTTCCTGGCTTCGTGTGGCAACTACGGTGAAAAACCCTTTTTGGTTGGCATGGAATTCCCTGATAGAATCATAAGTTATATTATTTCTTGGCACAGGCCCAATTGTTTTAGCGCCATTTATTGTTATTTCACCTAGTTCGAGTCCCTTTTTCGTCTTAAAATCAAGGTAGCCGTTGGCTTTATTTAGCTCGGTAGAGTTAGCTATGGCGTGAATATAGCCGTTACCGGAAGCATCATATACCACTCTGGTGCTCCCCAGGGGTATGCCTCCCTGCCCATATATCTTCTCATTTACACTCTTGGCAAATTCGTAGAAAAGATAAAGGTTAGAAATAGGCTTATAGCTTTCCTGCTGATCAAGATAGCCCACTGAGCTTTCTTCGTCATCGCCGATATTGTTCTTAACGCCCTGCGCATAAACAGTGAGCTGCTTTTTCGCGCTTCTCTCCTTATAAGTATCCTGACGCTGGAATCTCGTCCGGCCTCTCCCATCGAATACTTCGCCCATATTTGTAGTATTTACATCCAACCGCCTGCCTGAAGATATGCCCACCGCAAAAGAGTTGCCTCCTATTTTCCTGACGGGGTCTTCGGGATAATCTATCAACGGCCTCGCCTTTTCACTTGTAGGAACGTCTACAGCGCCTAAGACTCCTCCGTAGTTAAGAGACCTTTCTTCCTGCATTACTAAATTTCCGTCTATCATATCGCCTTCAGTAATCCTGATTAAATGATCAAGATTATCTTTTACCTCATCCCAAACCAGGTGCCGCAGCAGGTTGGTTACGCGCAGGGTCAAGTTTCCGGTTGAAGAATTATAGTCTGTTACCTCTGATGATTTATACGTCTCGCGGCTATTGTCGGGATAAATATTTGCTACTATAGAGTTATCAGGCACATCAAAGAAACCAAGCGAGAGATTAGTGACCGCTTCTCTTTTGCCGTTATAGCCATAGGTGGTCAGACGCTTAACTCCCTCGCCATCCCTTCCGTTAAGATTAAGGTAACGGTAACTATCTACCGGCCTATTGCGCAGGAAGAGATTCTTTCTTTCATGCCAAACATAATGTCTTAACAAATCCTCTAATCGCAAGGTAATAATCCCGTTTTCAAAATTCTCTGATTTGGATTCAGTATAATTAATAGTAAACCTGCGGTTAGGATTATTTAAAGTAACTTCTACTGTGGTCCTACCCTTATCGGCAATAAGCGGACAGCGTAAAACAGAGGTGCCGTCATAAATATGGTTAATTTTGCGCACTGCCTCGCCGATCTTAATCTTATTGCCTTGGTTATCGGTGGTAAGGGGTATTCTTAAGTCTATATCCTGCTTAGGCAGACCCTCGGAATCAATGGTATGCTGAGTTTCTTTATTTCCCTTGGTCAGGTCTGTTTTCTGCCGGGTGATTTCTCCGCTGTTCCATTGAATAACTTTATAGTTGTAAACAGGCAGCCATTGCTTATTTTCAAGGTTAAACCTGAACACCCTGCCTCCTATTTCCCGTGCGCCGTTATCATAATCAGGAATATATCTTTCGTCCTGGTTATCCGAAAACAAGGTTGTTTCCTGCAATAAGTTACCGTAAGCGCTAAGCTGGCTCTTTTTGGTTAAAAGAGGATCTTTCTTCGCATAATCAAACCACTGGGAATCTGTTTTTATCCATTGCCTGCCGTTAATATCATATTTGGAAGAAGAAGTTATTGCTGTCCTGCCGTTTTTGGATTTCTG
>JAHKBC010000161.1 GCA_018825725.1 Candidatus Omnitrophota bacterium | reverse complement strand
GGAACATAAAAATGTTTTATACAATTAAACTCCTGATGGAAGGAGACCATACCATTATTACTGCTTATGAAAAAGCGGCCGAAAAGTGGAATGAGATTATGCGTCAGCCGGAGGCGGCCAATGTAGAGGAATTCAGTAGGCTTATTTCGGTAAAACAATTTTGGTTTGAGAGCCACTGTGATGATCCGGCATTGGGTAGGGAGATTATGGCAGTAACGGCGTTGGCGCGTTACTATAAGCCGATTATCGGCTTTAGTAGCAGCATGAATAAGGCGCGCTATATTTATCAGGGGATTAAAAGCAGTAAATGCAGCGATGACCTTAAGGTATGTTTGGACAGGGTGGCTAAATTCCTAGGGTTGATAGATTAAAAAATGTGGGGGGATTATGTGTAAGTCTTGTCCGGCGCATAAGAAAAAAAAGAAGAAGTAATAGCCCAAATATAACTCCCACTCCGTTTTTTTATTAATTCAAGGATAGGATTTTATTGTAAATTTCTTCAATCCCTGCGGGTTTAATCAGGCATCCGTCGAGCTTAAGGTTATAGTTTAATTGATTGGCTTCATCGGGATATGCGGTTATTACAATTATCTTGGTTTTAGGATGCGTCTTTTTGATAATTCTAGCCACGGCATGGCCGCTTGTTCCATGCAGGATTATATCAAGAACCACTAGATCAAACTCTTCCTTAGCCAGGTATCTTAACGCTTCTTCGCCGCTTGAAGCTGCGGTCACGTTAAAATTCCTCAAGGAGAGGTTGTGTTTTAATATTACTCCCACATCCGGCTCATCATCAACAACAAGTATTTTGCATATCTTAGTTTCCATTTTTCCTATCCTTAAGCTCTTCTAGCTTTAATACAAGTATAGCATTGATCTATAGTAATAACCAAACCGTTTGATTAGGTTTTTTAAGAATAAAAAAAGTTGTCTGTTATGGATAAAGTTATATAATATCACCATGCCAAAAAGAGTATTGTGGAAGGTGCTTAGGTATTTCTACCCATGCGTAATAGTAATATTGGCTCTGGAGATTATACTAAGGGTATTTTTCCATGCGCCTATGGGTTATTTTAACTTTCTTGTGCCTTCTAGAAAGGGTATATATCCTCCCAATGCAGTAATCTTTAATTATTGGGGCAAAATTCCTTATACTGTATATTCTAATTCTCAAGGCTTAAGGGGGGATGAACTTTCCCAAACTGGAAAACGGCGTATTGTCTGTATAGGCGATTCAAATACCGACGGGCTATTTGTAGATAATAATGAAACCTTTCCTTATTATCTTCAGCTTTTATATGACGATAAATACCCTGGCAGATTTGAGGTGATTAACGCCGCTCGCGGAGGAGGCTCAATTGATAAGGAATTGGTATTACTCAAGGCAATAGCCCTGCCGCTTAAACCGGAATTAGTGGTGCTGACTTTTTGCCCAAATGACATACACGAAATCTACCAAATCACGCTTTCCGAGGCACTTAACAAAAATGACACAGGCTTCAGCAACCTTAGAAACAAAAACAGGTTTATTATTTGGCTGGTTACTAAGACCGCGCTTGGCGAAACAATGTTCAGGTTTTATCACGTTAATTTCATAGTCAAAAAATTTTATAAAGGCGATATGCGGGAATTTAAATATAATTGTGCCCCGCAAAGCCAAAGCAATATCCGCCAAAACCTGATGATTCATGAAAAAATCCTATAAGCACAGCGATGGTTTAATTTTGGCTGAGCCGTTTTCAGTAAAGACGCTTGAGGTAATCGACAATTACATTGGCGCCTTGAAGGAGTTTAACAGGATTTCCCGGAATAACGGCGTAAGGTTTCTCTTTGTCTATTTTCCTGATTATCCTCAGGTTTTTGACCCGCAGGCATCGATGAAGCTTCGGGATATGCTTGGAGCGGCTTGCTTAAAATTCGAAATAGCATTTTTTGATTTAACACCGGAGCTAAAAGCTAAAAGCGCGCATTCCAGGCTCTATTTAACACCATTAGATTTTCATCTTAATCCATGCGGAAATAAGGTATTCTCTCAGGCGCTATTTGAATATATTGATTCCACTAGACTAATTGACTAATGTTAAGACGAGTGGTTTTGGTTATAGGGGCTTTTTTAGTTGGCTGTATTTTAGTCATGGCGGGTATTTCTATGATTTTGGCGCAGGAAGCTCAATCCGAGAGTGAATTTATTATATCAGCTTGGATTCCTAATGAAAATGTTACTTCAGGAGTAGAGGCATTTAATAATCACAGCCGGATGTTTAACCAGATCAGTCCGATTGTATTTGAGGTGGATAGATATGGCATTGTTCAAGCTAACCTTGAGATTAGCGCAGGACAAGGGTGGGATAATTTATTTGAAAAGTCAGTTGCAGACAATATTCTGGTTATACCCACTGTCTTCTGGAATGATACCGTGGCCATAAATACGACATTAGTCAATCTGGAGAAGAGGAGGGAACATTCGGCAAGCCTGGTTCGGTTAATCGATATGTATGATTTGAAGGGGATAGATATCAATTATCAGAAGAAAAGTCCCTCTAGCGCTGCTTTCTTTTCAGATTTTATTATTGGATTATCCGGGGTATTAAAAGAAAAGGGATGTTTGCTTTCATGTTCTATTGAGCCCAGAACCAGCGATAAGCCTCCGGATGGAGTCTCCCGGGAAGAAGCCTTTGCCTGGGCTAATGACTATGAGGTATTGAATAAATATTGCGATTATATCCGGATTTTAGCTTTTGATATGTCTTGGCAGGGTAAACCTGCTGTTTCCTGGGAGGGGTATACGGATTACCCCTATGCGCCATGCGCTGATATTAATTCCGTAGAAGAGGTAATTAAATATACACTTACTAAAATTGATGCCAGCAAGTTAGTATTAGGAATACCTACTTACGGGTGGGAGTTGGAGGTAAACGGTATTTATGGAAGCTGGAGTTATCGAAGAAACAGGCAATTGAATATGCCGGAGGCTATGGAGGTCGCCAGGTCTAATTTCGAAGAAGTTAAAAGACAGGAGACAGGAGAGCTCGCGTTTAACTATGAAAAGAGAAACCATTTTTATTATGTTTCGTTTCCTGATAGTGAGTCTATCAGAGAGAAAATAGAACTGGCCAGGTTGTATGATATCAAGGGAGTTATTTTTTTCAGGCTTGATGGCTCCTGGGAAGATGGGCTCTGGAAGGTCCTGGGAGACAGGCATTAAAAAAGAAAGGAATGTTTATGGAACAAATAGAGATTTTGTACAGTCAGGATTTACGCTGTAAAATAAAGAATTCTAACGCAGAATATATTACTATTGATGCGCCGGAGGGCTTTTCTGGCAGCAGCCAAGCAATGTCTCCGACCGACCTTTTAGTATCTTCCTTGGGTTGTTGTATGTTTATGCTAATGGCTCTGGTTGTCAAAAAACACGGTATTAATCTGTTAAATTGCCGGCTCATAGCTTCCAAACAGGTATACGAGCCGCCAAATAGGAGAATCGCAAAGATAGCGCTGGATTTTTATATTCCTCAGGAAATTAGCCATGAAAAGAAGAAGCTCCTGGAAGAGTCAATATATAATTGCCCGGTTCAACAAAGCCTGCATCCGGATATAAAATACGAAGCTAACTTTCATTATGAAAAAACTATTTTGAAACACTGTAAAAAATGCAGAATTCCCTTAACAGGGTTATGGTATAATTGGTTTATCTCCAAGGTATTTGGAGTACGGCCATCACAAAATGACCCGGAGTTATGCAATAAGTGCGCAGAGGAAGGCTGATTTTTTTATTCTTGCTTGAAAATTAAGAAATTCAGGCTATACTTTATTTAGAAAGCATGATTAGCCACGGCCACAAGAGAGGCTTACATAAAAACATAGCCTCGACCGTGGCTTTTTTATTTTGATGTTTTGAGGGGTGTTAATTTATCTTGCATTTTTCAATGAATTATGGCATTATAAATATAGTATGTGTTCTCATAAACATATATAAATGAAGAAGATACCAAATATAACACGGGTAATTATCGATATAGCGCTGCATTTTATTATAACCATGGTGGTGGTTTATTATGTTTATTCAATGAGCCGTAATATTGCTTATGCTATAGCTATATTTTGCGGAGGAATCCTCTTGGACCTGGATCATTTTATAGACTATTACATTTATTTTAGGAATAAATTCAGGATTGGAGATTTTTTAGGAGCCTCTTATTTAAAATCAAGAAAGGTCTATCTTTTAATGCATTCGTGGGAGCTTGTTTTTATGATATTATGTTTTTCTTTTTGGT
>JAHKBC010000160.1 GCA_018825725.1 Candidatus Omnitrophota bacterium | reverse complement strand
GTAACTTTCCCGAAGGTATATGTAATTTCCTCCTGTTTTCGGGAATGATGCTGAAAGTTCCGCGTAGCAAAGGGCGCCCAATAAAGAAATCAAGCCGCCTAAAAACCACGCAATAAGCATAAGGGTTGGAGACTGGAGCAATTTCGCCACTTCCGCCGGCACCCTGAATATTCCGACACCTATAACAATGGCCGTGATGATGGCTACAGAATCCCAGCGACTTAATGCTTTTTTAAAGTGCGGCATATAACTATCCCCTTAAAAACTAATCTCCCTGAATGTCCAGATTTGTCAGCCCTAACTCCTTTGCGTCTCTTACTGCTTCTTCATATTCCTGCCGAGTTATCCTTCGTGATATTTCGGGATACTCAAATGCCTTATACATCGGCCTATATTGTGACATAATATTAAGATATGTGTCTTTCGGAAGGTTTTCTGCTATCCATTTAATCACTTCTTTTGTTCCGCTGACATTGTTTGGCATAACCAAATGGCGTATCATCAGCCCCTTATAGATTAATCCATCTTTCGCAGGCTTTGCTACGCCTACCTGACGATGCATCTCTAATAGGGCTTCTTTAGTGATCTCCGGATAGCCGGTTGAACCTGATGAATATTTTGCTGCCATGTTGGCATCTGAATACTTGAAATCAGGCAAGTAAATATCAACTATGCCGTCAAGCATTTTGAGTATCTCAAGGCGCTCCCAACCACAGGTATTATATACAAGAGGAGGCCTCAAACCCTTACCCGCGGCTATATCAACCGCGAGAATAATATGCGCAGAATAATGAGTTGGGGTTACAAGATTAATATTATGACAGCCCAATTTTTGAAGGTTAAGCATCATATCGGCTAAGTCCTCAATGCTCGTTTGTTTACCTGCTCCACCTTGGCTTATTTCCCAGTTTATACAAAAGACGCACTTAAGCCCGCAATGAGTAAAAAATATTGCGCCTGAGCCGCCCTTACCAACAAGCGGCCTCTCTTCACCAAAGTGCGGGTGATAAGATGAGATTACAAGCTGGGAAGTGGCACCACAGAACCCTTTCTCTCCTTTAAGGCGATTGGCTCCGCATGTTCTTGGACAAAGCTTACAGCTTTTCATCATATTCCACAGCTCTTCTCCGCGTTTTTTCAGCTCGCCTGTTCGATGAAGTTTCAAATAGGCGGGCTCAAAATCCGGGTTAGTTTCTAAAGGAGTTGTTATTTCCTTTTGTATACATCCAACACACAGAAATATAAAAATAAGGCTAAATTCTAGTATCGTTTTACTTGTGCTTTTTACTCTTTTCATTATCAAATACTCCGTTATATTTTTTATGAAGCCAGGATTAATCGCACGCCAAAGTATATCAGGATTACGGCGCTTAAGAGCCTTACTGCCATAAGGACTCTCGGAGACTTTCTTATTTTATCAACTATAAGCCCTATTAGTATTCCGAGTGGAATAAGAGGCGTAGCGAGTGTCCCAAGGCCAAAAGAAAAACCGGCCAAGAGTCCCCATAGAGAATTTTTTGCTGTTGCAGCAATATAAGTCAGAACCGCCAAAAGAGGCGCACAGGGAGAAAAACCAATCAACAGGCCAAACAGTATCATGTTGAGCGTGGATTTTCCTACCACCTTTGCGCGAAAAAAACTGCATAACCGGTGCGATAGAATAAAATTTTGGTTAATATTGAAAAGGTAAAATAAACCCATAAGGATAATAAAAATGCCGAGTATCAACTGAAGATACACACCCTTAGGGCCAATTAAACCAAAAACAAACCTGTAAAAAACAACTGCAAGAAACCCAAGCAAAGAATATGCAAACAGGCGGGAAATTGAAAAAATAGCGGTAAGTTTCAGGCCTGTTTTCCAACCGGTAGACCCGGCACCTTGTTGTGGCAACCCTCCGATATAAGGAAGAACTATGGGAATACAAATAAAAAGGCAGGGACCGTTTCCCAACGCTATTCCTGCAATAAATATTTTTATGAATTCATCCATGGTCTGTGCGGTAGAAAAACTATACCTGTCCTGCAGCGTAAGACATATTCAGCATCCTAATACTCCGTCCACCATGACATGTTATTATACCATATAATTGTAGTTTTTAACGGACTTCGGTGTTTGAAGTAGTGTCAAGATAATTGTACGCTTTCGTATTTAAGGCCTCTGAAAATTGTTATGTGTCTTGGCATAGCCTCTGGTTGTTGTTCCTGCATAACCTGGCTTATGATACCATAAACCCAAAGATTTGCACTTCTGTCTGATTTAAAATACCCCTGAATCTTAATACGCCTGCGTACTTCTTCTAAGCTACGCTCAAGATGATTCGTTGAGCTTATCAAGTTTTTGTCATCGCCGAACTCAAAATAATGCAATGTCTCAAAAAAACCATCCCCGAAGCATTTTATTGCATACGGTTCATATTCCTGCCAGAAGGCACAGAACTTCTCGAATCGCTCGATTGCCTGCCGCCTGTTTTTGGAATCATAAATAGCTCTCACCTGACGCATCATTCTTGGACGATTATTTGTCTTATGCCGTATATGCTTGTTTAAGTTCCTGAGCTTATGCACATAACAGAGTTGCCACTTGGCATACGGATAAACCATGTTGATGGCGGCACGAATGCCTTTTGCCCCGTCTGAGGCTATTAGTTTAAGCTGCTTGCCTTCTAATCCGCGCCGGTAAACATCATTTAGCAGTACCGTTACTTCTTCTTCAGTCTCACCCTTGGCAAGCCTAAAAGCCACAATCTTCTTCTTGTTATCCGAAGTAAACCCTAAAACAAAAAGAATAACCTTTTCCTTAAGCTTATTGCCGTCTTTAACCTTAACCCAGAGCCCATCAAGGATCAGATACTTATACTTATCTTCTATTGGCCTGGTTCTAAATGCCTGAAGGTCATCTTCAAGGGTACGGATGAGCTTGGAGGCTGTAGTATGGCTTATGGCGTCTCCTATGAATGACCGGAAGAACCTACGCTGCTTACGTACTGACAATCCAAGCAACATCGCTAATACAACCGCCTTATCAAACTTCTTCTGCCTGCGCTGGTACTTTTCAAAGAGCGAGTAATGTATTTTTACGTTGTGATGCCGAAGCCTTGGAATCTCTATTCTTGACGTACCAAACGTTGTCGTAAAATTACGCTCATACGTGCCCTGCCGCTGATCAAGCCTAAACGGAGCGTGTTCGTACCGCTCGGCTCTTACTTGCAGCGTAAACTCCTCATTAACGCAACTCTGAATCAGTTTTTGAATAACCCCGTGTGCTTGAAATTCAAAATCATCAAACTGATACAAGACACCAAGCTGTCCTAAATTCCTCTTTACATACTGCCATTGCACTGCTAAATTGTCATCTGAGAAGTTAACGCTTCTCATGGCATACCTCCTTCTAGGCCCAAAAGGCCTGGTTAATGGTTAATAATGCTCAACAACCATTAATGGTATGCCATTTTTATTGCTTTTCAAAGAACCTTTAAGCTAAAAGCGTACAGAATAGTTTACACTATCCATTAAAAAGCTAATTATTCTTTCCATGCGGATCTTTCTTTAGATTCTCTCTGATTTCTTCTTTAAAAGGCGCAGTGTCTATGGATTTCTCCT
>JAHKBC010000159.1 GCA_018825725.1 Candidatus Omnitrophota bacterium | reverse complement strand
GATGTGATTGTTAGTACTGCTGACGCCAAAGTTTCTCCTTATGGAGAAGGGATGATTAATGTAGCTAATGAAAACAATATTCCTACTTATACCAGCCTAACTTCTTTAGTCAAAAAAGGAGCTCTGGTATCTTTAGGTTTTGATTTTGCTGAAGGGGCAAAGGTTTCGGTTAAGCAGGCTATTCTCATACTTAAAGGAAATGATCCAGCTGGAATTCCTGTTAGCACCTTTCCTCAATATAAATTAGTCTTGAATCTTAAGACCGCGCAGGAATTAAATTTAGACTTCACCCTGGAATCGGTTAAAACAGCCTCGGAAATTATCAAAGACTAAATAATTTTACTTTTTTTATTATTGAAGATTTGTCTTTTTTGTTATATAATAGTACAAAGTAATTAGAACTAACTAAAAAAAGGATAATTTTTTTAAATTTTTTTTCGGATAGATTTATTTATTTCTAATTCTAATACGAAAGGAGCAGTATAGATGCCTGCGAATAATATTATTAAAAAGACCAAGTTTCTCTCCATTAAGTATAAACTGCTCCTTTATTTTTTGCTTATTACGGTAGTTCCGCTTTTCTTTCTAGGTTTCTTTTCTTACCGCAGCGCGGCCTCGGCTTTGATTAGTCAGGCCTCGAACCAAAATATTAATCTAGTTGAAAAATCCATAGATCAAGCTGATAATTTCTTTTCTGTCTGCACTAAAGACCTTGGTGAGATAGTGCATGCCTCCAGTGTGGCATTTATGATGTATGATTTCGGCCAGAACCTTGAAGATGCTATCAGGGAACAGAGGCGTTTTACCGTGGGCAGGGATTATATTTCTCAAATCAGGTTCATAGATTTAAACGGTAAAGAATTTATTACTACTGCTCCGTTAGAAATAAATAAATCTACCGATGAAGGTAAGAAGACCTGGTTCAAGGAAGCTAAGGCCGGCAATACTTATACAACCGACGTCTATATGTGCGAAGATTTTAAGATTCCAGTTATAACCATTGCTTCTCCGGTATTGAACGAGAGTGGACGGGTTCAAGGGGTAGTGGCTGTGGATATCAAGGGTTCGTCAATATTCGGGTCTTTATTGACCATTAAGTTGACTAATAAAGCCTATGCTTTTGCCGTAAACAAGGAAGGCAATGTTGTTTTTCACATTCAGGAAAATAAGATCCTTAAAGAAAACTTATCCTTGAGTACTAACCAGAGTTTAAAGAAAGTTTTTAATATTATGGTTAGCGCTGAGAAAGCCGGGGTAGCTAAATATACTGATGAAGGAACAGGATTTTATATTTTTTATGCCCCTTATGTTAAAAGGAATTGGGTTATGGCTGTGGCTTTTCCGGAAGAAACATTTATGGTTGAGCCCCAGAAGCTTTTAGCCACAGTTTTTGGTATATCCTTCTTTGTTTTTATACTCTCGATTATTCTTTCTTTCTTTGTTTCTAATCAGTTTACTACTCCTTTGCGGCAGTTTGTAACTATCCTTACACAGTTAACCAAGAGCGAGGGTGATTTAACTAAAAAAATTAATATTACCTCGAGCGATGAATTAGGCGAAGTCGCCGATCTTTTTAACATGTATCTAGATACTCTTTACAATATGATTAATCGGATCAGGACTACTTCCGAAAAAGCCGCTACTTCTTCTCAGCAGATGTCTTCTACAACTCAAGAGATGAATGCTTCTACAGAAGAGGTTTCTTCGGCTATTGCCCAGGTAAGTAAGGGCGCTACCACTCAGGCTGAACGTATTGAAGAGACATTTGAAATTATGGAGAAGTCGGCAATAAGTCTTAAAGAGGTTGTGGCTAATGCTGAAAGAACTAGTGTAGCTGTAATTCAAACCAGCAATAAGGCAGAAGAGGGCCATAGGGCTGCCCAGGAGGCAGTTAACAAGATTGAACTTTTAACCACCTCCGTTTTGGAAACCAGCAGGGTTATCCAGGAATTGGGGCAAATGTCCCAACAGATTGGTGAGATTACCGAAACCATTACTTCTATTGCCGATCAGACTAATTTATTAGCTTTAAACGCGGCTATTGAGGCTGCTCGGGCTGGAGAAGCCGGAAGGGGATTCGCAGTAGTTGCCGAAGAAGTGAGAAAGCTAGCAGAGGGCTCCGCAGAGGCAGTACGTAAGATCGGCGGGCTTATACGTTCTATACAGAGCGAAGCCAACCGGGCAGTGGGAGCTATCCAAAATTCAGCCAAAGAGGTTCAGGAAGGTAAAATGCGGGTGGTTAAAATCTCTGAGGTTTTAAGCGAAATAAATAAAGCTGCGGCTGAGGCGACTTTATTAATCGGTCAGATTACCCGTTCGGGAAAAGAGAGAGTAGAAGAGGTCGAAAAGGTAGTTAAAGCGATTAATGAAGTTGCGGCAATTGCCAAGGAGTCAGCTGCAACTGCCGAGGAGGTTTCATCGACGACCGAAGAGCAGACAGCATCCATGGAGCAGATGTCTGCTTTTGCCCAGGAACTTGCGCAGCTATCCATGAACCTTAAAGAATCCGTCGGTAAATTTAAGATAAAAGAAGGGTAGTTTGGGCCTATAAAAATTAATCCGCATTATTTACCCGCCACTAAGTGAAAAAAATTATTTGAGGGACTCTAGGATTTTTTTGCAGGCATCCTGTATGTAATATACAGATTCATTGTTTAAAGTAAGATAGAAGGAACCCGTTATCTTCTGCACATCTTCTTCAAACACTGCTTCTATTACCAGGATAGATTCGGAATCGGCAAAAGGAGAAGCTGCAATGCTAATGACCTCTCTGATCGGCCCGTGTACCAAAGTAGGTATTGAAGGAATGATTACCTTCTTAAGCATCATCCCCAAGGCGCCGATGTAAGAGGATATAACTACATTGCCTACCTCTTTAATTAAGGAGATTCCCATTTCTGTTAGATGGCCGCTTTCTTTATCTTCTTTGCGTATCTTGTAACACATATTTACCAGGGCGTAGGCGCTCTTTTCATCAAGGATGAACGTTATATGCCCTTTTATGCCGCTAAGGACAGAACAGGATACACTAATGGCCATTTTATCATCTAGGACGATTTGTTTCTCAATTTTAGTGCTGGGGATAAATTCCAGAGTGGGGAGTTTTAGGTTGATTTTTTGCCCCAATATTTCCGATAGGGCTACGCTTCCCTGACCCGCAGAGATACTACCAACTTCTCTTAATATGTCCATTTCATCGTGCCAAGGCATATTTAATCTCCTTTTTTGTTTGCGGAATGAGTTTATTAATAAAGATAATATCACATTTTGCGCACAGGTCAAGTAAATTATATTGGATGAATTAAATTACTTGACCCTTGATGTAAGATATGTTAAAATTTTTGTCTAAATCATATCTTTAAAGGGGGGTTTATGCGCAGGAATCCTGCCATTAATCTATTTTTTATTTCATTATATCTAGTTACAGCGTTAGCTGGTTGTTCATCAGCAGGTAATGTCTCCGAGAAACCCGTGATTACCGTGTGGCACTGGATGACTGATAGGGGAACAGCATTCCAGGAATTAAGCCGTAGGTATGAAGAAAAGTCCGGAGTGAAGGTTAATTTTGAGCTCTATGCCCCTTCAGATGCCTATTCTCAGAAAGTAAGGGCGGCGGCACAAGGAGCTACCTTGCCGGATATTTTCGGCATATTGGGAGAAAAAAGGGATTTTTCATCATTTATCAAAGCCGGGCACATCTTGGATCTCACTTCTTATATGGAGGATGATAACGGCCGTTGGAGGGATATGTTTTTCTCCAAGGCCCTGGAGGTAAATGTTTTTTCCGAAGGGAATAATTATGGCATCACGCCTGGAGTGTATG
>JAHKBC010000158.1 GCA_018825725.1 Candidatus Omnitrophota bacterium | reverse complement strand
TAGCCTTAACACACAAGCACAAGATAGTTAATGATTTCTTCAATAAACAGAGGGGAATTAAAGGGCTTAAAGTAATACCCCTGGGTAAAGCGGTAAGAAAATGCCTAGAGGTGTTTGGCCAAAACGGGATAATCGCGCTCGTAGGCGACCGTGATTTTTCGGAAAAAGGAGCGGTTATTGATTTATTCGGCAAGCCCGCTATCTTACCCGAAGGCCCGGCGGCATTCCACTTAAAGGTCGGAGCGCCCATAGTGCCTGTTTTTATGGTCCGCAACCCCGATGACACCTTTACATTAATAATTGATAAGCCTATTGAATTCATACCCAGCGGAAATAAAAATAAAGACCTGCCGGAACTTATGTCAAAATACAACATCACCCTAGAGCATTATATAAAGAAATACCCTGACCAGTGGTATATGTTCAGGAAATTCTGGATTAAATGAAAACACTCATAATTATCCCCACCTTTAACGAATCCCGGTCAATAGTTAAACTTTTATTAAAAATTAAGGAGAGCGGGTTAGAAGTATTGGTTATTGATGACGGCTCCTCTGACAAGACTGCAGAGAAAGCTAAAGAGCAGGGGGTTATAGTCATAAAAAATGATACCAACCAAGGCAAAGGCGCAACGCTGAAAATTGGTTTTACCTATGCTTTAGAAAACGGTTATCAGGCCGTGATTACCATGGACGGCGACGGACAACATTCCCCCGACGAGCTGCCTAGATTAATTCAGGCAGGAGAAAATTCATCTTCCGGAATCATTGTAGGCAATCGTATGCAGGCGGTAAAAAATATGCCCCTTATCCGCATCCTGACCAATAAATTCATGTCCTGGTTTATCTCCAGAAAAACCGGACAGTATATTGCTGACACGCAGTGCGGTTTACGGTTGATTAAAAGAGAGGTTCTGGAAAAAATCAGCCTGGAAACCAAAAGATTTGAAATCGAATCCGAATTATTAATCAAAGCTTCTTTAGCGGGTTTTAAAATAGAATCATTGCCTATTACCAGTATTTATTACGACGAAAAAAGCCAAATTAACCCTTTCACTGACACACTTAGATTTATAAAATTCATCCTACATAGTGGAAATTAGGGACAGCGACTATTTTTTTTAGAGTAGCTATAAAAAAAAATAGTCGCTGTCCCTAATAAAAGATAATATGGATTATGTGGCTTTAAGAAAAAAGATGGTTGAAGAGCATATTATCCGCAGAGGCATCACTACAAAACGCTTGCTGGATGTATTGCTTAAAGTCGAAAGGCACAAATTCGTTACACAAGACTTATCTGACAGCGCATACTCGGATTTTCCTGTTCCTATCGGAGAAGGACAAACTATCTCCCAGCCATATATGGTGGCATTAATGACGGATCTGTTGAATTTAAAGGGAGAGGAAAAAATACTTGAGATAGGCACCGGATCAGGTTATCAAACAGCCATACTGGCAGATTTAGGGAGAGTAGTATATACTATCGAAAGAATGAAAAATCTGGGAAAAAATGCTTTTTGCCTGCTTGATACATTACAGTATACTAATATAAAAACTAAAATAGGGGATGGAAGCCTGGGTTGGCCTGAAGAAGCGCCATTTGACCGCATCATCATTACTGCAGCTACTGCCAGAATGCCTCTACCGCTTACCGAACAGCTAAAAGAAGGAGGGAGGATTATCGCTCCTTTAGGGCAAGACTTCAGCCAAATCCTAACCCTAGGCGAAAAGACCAAGGGAAATATAGACTATAAACAGGTTTGCGGCTGTGTATTCGTGCCTCTGGTGGGAAAATTCGGGGAAAAGGAAAAATAAAATATGCTCGACATTATTATCAACTGGTTAAAAGATATACCCAAGGAATATTTAGTAGTTATTATCGGGGCGCTGCCGGTCTCAGAATTAAGAGGAGCAATACCATTTGCTTTATACCAAGGTATACCTGCGGTTAAGGCCTTCTGGCTCGCAGTATTGGGCAATATCCTGCCGGTTGTTCCTGGGCTAATTCTCCTTGAACCAATAACCAAAGCCTTGAGAAAATTCGAGCTGTTTAGAAAATTCTTTGACTGGTGGTTTGCCAGGACCAAGAGAAATTCAGATACCGTGCAGAAATACGAGGCCCTGGGACTTGCCCTTTTTGTAGCTATTCCGCTTCCGATAACCGGAGCTTGGAGCGGAATAGTTGCCGCGTCATTATTTAAAATACGGTTTCGTTACGCGGTAATCTCAATTATTGCAGGAATAATCGGCGCTGGATTAATAGTTTCGTTCTTATGCGCCTTAAGTATTTTAAGCTGGAAGGCGGTTGTCCATTGATTCAGGTATACACCGGAAGCGGCAAAGGCAAAACTACCGCTGCCCTGGGCCTGGCCTTAAGGGCAGCAGGGGCGGGTTTACGTATTTATATTGCACAGTTTGCCAAAGGCAAAAAATGCAGCGAATTTGTGTCGCTTAAAAAAATAAAAAAAATAAC
>JAHKBC010000157.1 GCA_018825725.1 Candidatus Omnitrophota bacterium | reverse complement strand
ATAAATCCTACGACTTATGCATAAGGGTTACCCAATAGCCACTATTTTCCTTCCCTCCTCGTAGATCTTCTAAATATTATTTATCTTGAAAGTGCTTACTCTTATATTCCTCAAGAAGCTCTATGGATTTATCTTTACACTTGCCACAAACCGTACCGATTTTAGTGCGCTCCTGTAAGCCAATATAGTCCCGGGCGCCTTCTAGGACCGCTTCTTCGATCTCCTTATCCGTGATACCTAAACACTGGCAGATAATATGACCTTTTTCCTGTTTGACTTTCTCAGCCTGGTTATTTCTCGTATAATAATCATCAATCGCCAGGCGTAAGGCCTTATCCCCCAAAACCGAACAATGAATCTTATGCTCAGGTAATCCCCCTAACTCCTTAGCAATATCTTTAGAGGTCAAACTATAAGCCTCATCTAAAGTCTTACCCTTAGCCATATCCGAAAGAATAGAAGTGCTGGCAATTGCGCTGGCGCAACCATAAGTTTTCCATTTACAATCGGCGATTATATTAGCCTTTTTATCAACCTTGATAAGCACAAGCATCTGGTCTCCGCATTTAATATTACCGACTAGCCCCCGGCCGTCTGCCTGAAAAGACGCCTCATCCTCCAGGATATTATGCGGGCGCATGAAATGTTCTTTAACTTTATCGCTGTACAACCATTCAGATTGGTTATCCATATTTAACCTCATTATTAACCGAAGATATTTTACGCACCCTTTGAATAACCTGGGTTAATTTTTTGATTACATAATCGATATCCTTCTGGCTAGTCCCTCTGCCCATGCTCATACGAATAGAGCCATGCGCATGCTCCGAAGGGATACCAGTAGCCAGCAAAACATGCGAAGGGCCAAGCGAGCCCGAGGCGCATGCAGAACCGGTAGATACAAAAATACCTTCCAAATCCAGGTACAAAAGTACAGCCTCGCCTTCTACGCCGGAAAAAGATACATTTAGTGTGCTAACTAAGCCTTCCTTGGGATGCCCATTAAAATAAACATCGGAAATGTTTTTTTCAATGCCTTTTTTAAACTTTTCTTTTAATATCTTTAGCCTTTTATTCTCCTCAACCATCTCCTTCTGACGCATTTCAATGGCTTTAGCCAAACCAATAATGCCTAAGGTATTTTCAGTTCCTGCGCGCCGGCCTCTCTCTTGGTGGCCTCCTCGGACAAAAGGGCAAAATGGCGAACCTTTTCTTACATATAAGGCACCGATCCCTTTAGGGCCGTATATTTTATGGGCAGAGAAAGAAAGATAGTCTATTTCCAGGTCATTTACATTAACCGGAATCTTGCCTACTGCCTGAATAGCATCGGTATGTAGCAAAGCCCCCTTACCATGAACAATACGGGATATTTCTTTTAAATCCTGGATTGTTCCGATTTCATTGTTAGCTAACATTATCGAGACTAATGCGCTATTATCACCGAGCGTAGCCTTTAATTCCTCAAGGTTAATCTTGCCCCGTTTATCCACTCCAATATATTTAATCTCCTGCCCCCGGTCCTGTAAACAACCCGCTGCCTCTAAAATACAGGGATGCTCTATCTTAGTAGTAATAATTTTCCTTTTATTAAAATGCTCACCGTTACACTTAGAAGAATTACAGGAAAATAGATTCAGCACCGTGTTATTCGCTTCCGAACCGCTGCCTACGAAAATTATCTCCTCTGATTTAGCTGCAATAAAAGAAGCAATCTTCTGCCGTGATTCTTCAACCAACGCCCGGGCCTGACGGCCAAAAGTATGCAGGCTTGAAGGATTGCCGAAATTATCCATAGCCGCTATCATAGCCCTTCTAACCTCAGGATGCAGAGGTGTCGTGGCATTATGGTCGAGATATATTTTGACTTTACTTTTTTTATCTTTCATCTAATAAAAAACTCCTGAAACCTATTAACTTCTTTTTTTACATTGGGCTTTGTGACAACGCAGGATATGGCACAAAACGCATCTACCCCTGCGTCTATAACACTTTGCGCATTCCTAAGGGTTATACCGCCAATAGCTACCAGAGGTATCTTCACCTTGCCCTTTACGCGACGAATCAAAGAAAGGCCTTGGGACAGGCCTGCATCAGGTTTGGTATTAGTCTGAAAAATCGGGGATAGGCCAATATAATCTGCGCCGTCTCGCTCTGCTTGTTTTGCCTGCTGCAAAGAATGCGCGGTAACCCCGATAATTTTTTTCTTACCCAATATCTTGCGGGCAATAGCGCAAGGTAAATCTTCCTGACCTAAATGTACTCCGTCTGCGCCCACGCTCAAAGCAATATCAATGCGGTCATTTACTAAAAATGTAACTCCTCGGCAAAGCCTCAATAATCTTAATGCCTCCTGGTACATTTCTAAAGAACCTTTATTTTTTTCCCGGTATTGGATAATTTTTACTCCAGCATTCAACACATTCTTTACATCGCTCAAATTACCCTTACGGCTTAAACTTGAATCGGTAATAAAATAGTAACCTTTCATCGGTAGACTTTTTGCATGTTATTAACCGTCTTTTCATCTAAAAAATAAATACAATCATAAAGTTTTTCTTTAAAACTCCCCGGCCCTTGAGATTTATTAACCGCGCATTCGCTGGCTACCTCAAAACATACCAGGCCCGAGGCTGCAGCCAAAACAAGGTCTCTTTCCACAGCGGCAAAGGTGCCAATAACCGATGCCGCCATACACCCTGTACCCACAATATCACCCATCATAGCATTGCCATTTTTTATAACATAATCATTATGTCCGTCGGAAACAATATCTTCCTGGCCAGTGATAACTACGATAGATTTGCGCTTTGAGGCCAGCTCCTTGGCTAGCTCTTTTAAATCTGACTCAACAATATTTGCATCCACGCCTTTGGTCTTTACATCGAGCCCGGAGATTCTGGCTATCTCTGAAGCATTACCTTTGATTATATTAATCCTGCATTCATCTAAAATCTCAAGACAGCTCTTATCTCTTAATGCCGTTGCCCCTGCGCCACAGACATCTAAAATAACCGGAATACCCTTTTTGTTGGCGCTGGAAGCTGCTATCTTCATCGCTTGTATAAAATCTACTGTTAGCGTCCCGATATTTAAAACTAAAGCCGAGGCGATTGCGGACATTTCGGCAACTTCTTCCAAAGCATGCGCCATAACCGGAGATGCGCCAAATACCTTGACTACATTAGCGCAATCATAAATAGTAACCCAGTTGGTTAAGTGATGTATAACCGGCTTATCTGTCCTGACTTTCTCCAAAAGCTGGAAAGCATTAATCTTGGCCTTTTCCATAATCCTACTCCTTAAATAAACCTGTGGATAAATATCGTTCTCCGGTATCCGGAAAAATCACTACTATGAGTTTATCCTTATTCTCTGGCCGTTTAGCTATTTTTAAGGCAGCCCAGAGATTTGCTCCGCTTGATATTCCTGCTAAAATCCCTTCCAATCTGGCAATCTTTCTGGTGGTTAAAAAAGCGTCTTCATCTTTGACCCGAATCACCTCATCAAGGATATCCCGGTTTAAAACCTGGGGGATAAAGCCTGCTCCTATACCCTGTATTCTGTGCGGTCCGGGCTTATCCCCGGATAAAACTGCCGAAGTATCAGGCTCTACTGCTATGGCTAAAAATTCTTTTTTTCTTTTTTTGATAACCTCAGCAATACCCGTAATAGTTCCCCCAGTCCCTACTCCGGCTACCAGAATATCAATCTTTCCGTTTGTATCCTCCCAAATTTCTTCAGCGGTAGTCTTACGATGAATATCAGGATTAGCAGAATTATTAAACTGCTGTAAAATCACGGCATTGGGAGTATTTGTAGCCAATTCTTCTGCTTTTTTCACTGCTCCGGACATACCCTCGGACCCCGGTGTAAGAATAATCTCTGCCCCAAATAACGCCAGGAGTTGGCGGCGCTCTTGACTCATTGTTTCCGGCATAGTTAAAATAAGCCTATAACCTTTGGCAGCACAAACAAATGCCAAAGCTACTCCGGTATTACCGCTAGTAGGCTCGATAATTAACGAACCCTTGTTCAAGATTCCTTTTTTCTCCGAGTCTTCAATCATAGCTAAGCCAATTCTATCCTTAATACTGGAGAGTGGATTAAAAGATTCCACCTTGGCTAGTACAGTTACCCCTAGGCCTTCGGTTACTCTATTTAATTTAACCAGTGGCGTTCTACCTACAGTCTGAGTTATATCCTCAAATATCTTTCCCATCGAAAAATTCTCCTTATTTATTATATAGCATAAACAGCGTCTTGTGACTTAATTTTTTGTTTGTCCACCAAGTCTTGCAAGGTAAACGACTCCAATGTCTGTAATACCCTATTTGTAACCAGTTCCCATACTTCCTTAGTAACACAGGTAGAAATCCTATTGCAAGTTTCATTATTGTGCACACAATCTACCAGGCACAGCTCTCCTTCTAGCACCTCTACAATCTGCCTTATATTAATTTTATCCGGAGCCCTGGCTAATACATAACCTCCCCTAATACCACGATTGGAAACGACTAATCCGGCATTCTTTAAAGGATTTATCAGATGCCAGAGATATTTTTCCGAAAGACCCTGACGCCTAGCAATATCCTTAAGTAACACCTGGCCTTGGCCAAAATGTAAAGCCAAATCTAGCATTAAGCGCGTTCCGTAACGACCCTTTGTTGAAAGTTTCATCCACTCCTCTATTCTCCAGTAAATCTATCAATACAGTAGTGAATAGCATAAAAAAAAATCTTGTCAAGCCTTTTTTTGTTTAACAAGCTCTCCTTTTATGCTTATCACTATATCCTGGTAAGGGATACTCTTGCCGCTGCGGCTGATTGCAGTCTTTATATACTTGACAAAATGATAACAACAAGGAACCTCCATATGCGCGCAGGTTACGGATTTTATGCTGTTTTTATTCAATAACTGAGTCAGTTTCTCTTCATATATATCTACACCATCCAGTTTCGGGCACCCTATCAGCAACGCTTTGCCTTTTAATAGGTCACTATGAAAATTAGCACAGGCAAAAGGCGCGCAATCCGCGGCTATTAAGAGATCCGCATCTTTAAAATATTCGGCTTCTAGAGGAGCGAGCTTGATTTGCACTGGCCAATTACTTAATTGGGAATTCGGCCGAGCCTGGTCAATCTTGGCTGTTTCGGAATATTTATCGGTTTTTCTCAAATCCATACTCTTGGAGCTTGGGCAACCGGAAGCATGGCCTTTAGCAGGAAAGATATCTTCGGGATTTATATCTATTTTCCTTTTCTTTAGAATATCCATAGCGTCTTTAAGATAACCATATTCATTATGCTCCTTCAAATGACAAAGATGAGCCCAGATTACCTCTTTGCCCTGTTTAACTATATTCTCCATAACCTTTTTTTCATTGTAATTTTGGGCATCCCTCTCACAAATAGTAATTGCACCCTGTGGGCAATGGCCGAGACAGGCCCCTAAACCATCACAGAATAAATCGCTGATTAATCTGGCTTTACCATTAATTACCTGGATGGCCCCTTCGGGACAATTAGGAATACACTCCGCACAACCATTGCACCTAACCTCATCAATCTTTATTATTTGCCTTTTTGCCATATAGCTGACTTTCTATATTATGAAAAAATAAAACGGTTTACACTTTGGGGAGTAAAAAAACGGGCAGTTTAACGTCGTACCCAGGACACATGATGGCAGCCCTCTTTACAATGAGCTACCGGGCGTAACATGTACTTGATGGTTATATCCATAGCCCCCTCCTAAATTGTTCCGTCTCCAGACGGAATAATTTACTCCGCAGCATGCACAGATAAATTTCATTCGCCCCGCGGATGAAATTTACAAGCGCTTAGCCCTTCCCATACATACTAAGGAAAGGGCTATCCCTATGGGTTACGCTGGGGAGTTATACGTCGTTAAAATGATACCATATTCGTATCATTTGTCAAGTATTATTTCAATATTGGCCGGCAAGGAACTTATTTTCCCAGGCAAGTTAAGAGCCATAATGAATAAGTTCCGTCCCTTGAATTTTACTTGAATAAAGAATTGGCAATTATAAAGGACGCAAAAACAATAGAGACCACAGACATCAGTTTAATCAAAATATTTAGCGACGGACCTGAAGTATCTTTAAAAGGATCTCCGACTGTATCACCTACAACCGCAGCCTTGTGCGCAAGAGAACCCTTGCCTCCCAGATGGCCCTCTTCGATATATTTCTTGGCGTTATCCCAGGCGCCTCCGGAATTCGCCATCATAATTGCCAGTACAAACCCAGCAACAGTAGCTCCGGTCAATAACCCTGACAAGGCTTCTATGCCAAAGACTAAACCTACGGCAAGAGGAGACATAATAGCCATAAGCCCGGGAAAGATCATCTCTTTTTGCGCGGCCAGCGTAGCAATACTGACACAGCGAGCATAATCGGGTTTAGCTTTACCTTCCATTAAACCCAGTATCTCTTTAAACTGCCGGCGCACCTCTACTACTATCTTACCAGCAGCGCGGCCTACTGCGCGCATAGTCAAAGAACAAAAGAAAAAGGGAAGCATGGCTCCAAGAAACAAACCAATCAATAAATTTGGGTTCATTAGGCTTAGGTCCATCTGCTTCCCAAATAACAATACTTGCTCACGAAAAGCTGCAATCAAAGCCAAGGCAGTCAAAGCAGCTGAACCAATAGCAAAACCTTTGCCTGTAGCTGCAGTAGTATTACCCAGTGAATCCAAGGCATCAGTTCTCTTTCTTACTTCGGGTGGCAAATGTGACATCTCGGCATTGCCTCCGGCATTATCCACAACCGGGCCATAGGCATCTGTAGCTAAAGTTATCCCTAGGGTAGAAAGCATGCCCACGGCAGAAATCGCTACTCCATAAAGACCGATTCCGTAGTTTTTTGCTCCACCGGAAAAAAAGAAACTAGCTAAGATAGCCAAAGCAACTATAATAACCGGCAAAGCTGTAGACATCATGCCTACAGCCATCCCTTCAATAATGACAGTTGCCGGTCCGGTAACAGAAGCCTTGGCAATTCCCTGCACAGGCTTGAAACCGCTAGAGGTATAATATTCAGTAACCAGACCAATCAATACTCCAGCTACTAAACCTGAAATAACTGCCCAGTAGACTCCTATATGCTGTATCCCCAGCGTTAATTTAATCATAAAATAGGAAACAACCGCCACTATAAGAGAGCTGGTAAAAACTCCTTTGCGCAGGGCTGCCAATAAAACTTTTTGGCTGGCCTCTTCCTTACTGCGCACAAAAAAAGTCCCTATAATTGAAGCAATAACACCTATTGCTGCCATAACCATAGGCACGATGACTCCGGATAAACCAAGTCCTGCAGCTACACCTAAAGCAGACGTTGCCACAATAGAACCTACATGAGATTCATAAAGGTCAGCTCCCATACCCGCGACATCACCCACATTATCGCCGACATTATCAGCAATTACTGCAGGATTCCTAGGGTCGTCTTCAGGAATACCTGCTTCAACCTTACCGACTAAGTCAGCCCCCACATCTGCGGCCTTAGTAAAAATTCCTCCTCCGACACGGGCAAAAAGAGCCTGAAAACTAGCGCCCATGACAGAACAAAGCATAATCGAAGTTATAGCGGTAATTTTATCACAACCTAACGGGGTAGGATGACAGGAATAATACCAATTCAGGAAATAGTACCAGACACTTAAATCTAAAAGGCCTAATCCGACAACAGTTAATCCCATTACCGCGCCGCTGGAAAAAGCAACGCGCAAACCAGAATTAAGGCTCTTGATTGAGGCATTGGCTGTCCGGCTGGAGGCCTGTGTTGCGATGGTCATACCGATAAAACCCGATAAACCGGAAAAGAAACCTCCGGTTAAAAAAGCAAAAGGAACAAAAATCGCCAGGTATCTTTTAAGCGCCAATACTAACAACACCAGAAACATAACTGCAAAAAAAATAGCTACGCCCATGTATTGCCTTTTTAAATATGCCCTGGCGCCGATTCTTACCGCATTGGCAATCTCTTTCATCCTTTCAGAACCCTCAGAATGCCTTAATACCACAACAGCCAGATATGCGGCAAATCCTAATGCCAGTATTGAACTAAAAGGAGCTAACACCAATAATTCCGACATCATTTTTATAACCTCCTTGTGTACGAAAAAATAACAAACCTCTACATTAAAAGTAGAGGTTTGCATTAATATATCATAATTGAATAATAAGTCAATAGAATAACGGGGTTCACTATAAGTAGACCACGTCTTTCTTATGATACAAAGAAAGGAACAAAATAATGTAATCCCTAATATGGCGCGTAATTAAAAAATTATTACGTATGTGTTCCTTTCCGTTTTCTCCTAGTTTTTGGGCATAAGCAGGAGTATTTAAAAGTTGTTTTATGGCAAAAGCTGCCCCTTCAACAGAGTGACAAAGCAGCCCTGAGAATTTATGCTTGACCTGCAAAGGTATTCCCCCGACATTAGAAGCCACAACCGGCTTGGCCTTCCATAATGCCTCGGCTACCGTAAGGCCAAAGCCCTCCTTTAGCGACTTCTGGATTATTACTGTAGAAGCCCTCTGCAAGGCATTAACTTCAATATCGTTCTGCGGCAAGAGAAGAATATGAATATCTTTGTCTTTTTTTGCCCTTTCCCTCACTTCTGCCAGAACCTCAAGCCCCTCGGGATCATCGCTAGCTGTGCCTCCGGCCAAAATAAGCTGACAGTCAACATACCTTTTCACCTGTTGATATGCCTCAATTACCCCTATAGGGTCTTTCAGACGGTCAAAGCGTGAAATCTGCGTAATAATAGGCTTATCTTTAATTATTTCATATTTTTCCAGAACTTTTTCAATGGTCTCGGAAGGCAATTCTTTATTTTTATCGCTCAAGGGGTCGATAGAAGGAGAAATCAGGAATTGTCTTATGCTCAAGCGCTGGGAAAAACTTGGAGCAGAAAAAACCGCCGAGTCATACTGCAAGATAAAATCCATCAAAAACTTCCAAATCCTTTGATTGGGATTAGACACATCGATATGGCACCTCCATATCCACTTATTATCCTTTTTTTTCTTTACCAGGGCAATGGGTTGGAGGTCATGGATAAAAACAATATCTCCAAAAGTATTAACTTCCTCGATATTTCTTTGAGCAGTCTCCATGAATATATCAAAATCCTTTTGGGTTATCTCATCATTCCTGCCGTGGAGGAGGTTATGGAACTTCTTGGTTACGTTAAAAAACTGCTCCCCTCCTTTTATTAAATCCCATCTGGTATCAACGCCTAATTCTCTCAACAAAGGAAGCATGCGATTGAGGATCTCCGCTACCCCGCCGCCGACTGAAGTAGAATTAACATGCTGAATAACCTTGCCCTTAAGCCTTTCGGCAATCAATCTCAAATCATCAACTATTGATTGCCCGACGATATCCGCATATTCCTGCATATTAGGCATTTTGATTAATCTTCCCTTCTAATAATTTTAGAATCTTCTGGCGCAAGTCTTCCAAGGTATAGGTGTAAGGATCCAGGCGGAAAACTTTGCCTGCAAGTTCCTGGTCACCAATAGAATCCGCTATCCAATTAGCAAAATCATTTGTTTTCTTCTCTAGACGCAGTCGCGATTCAAAAATATGGAAATATATCGAATCAATAGTAATCTTCTTAATTATTTCATAGAAATCCCTTAAATCATAAGCTACATAATTAGTGGGAACAATAAAACTGATAGACTTAATAAAATGGAATTCTTCGCCTTCCCGGGCAAATTTAATCTTGGCCACAGAATTATCATTCAAGTACTCTTCTATAGTCTTGGTAATCTTTTCTCTTAAGGAGCGAATATTGTTGAATTGCACGGTATCGATACTGGCCAGTTTTTCGGCTAATTCATCCTCTCCTAAAATATCGCTCACCCAATAGGCAAAATCATTCGGCGGCTCGGGAGAAAGATACTGGTGCTGCTGTAAAAACCTGTGGGTATGATGATAAATACAGGAACCGGGAACTTTTTTAATAAGGGCATTGAGCTGATT
>JAHKBC010000156.1 GCA_018825725.1 Candidatus Omnitrophota bacterium | reverse complement strand
TTATTTTTACCGTAAAAATCCTCCTGACAAAGCTTGGGCGATAAACATAAGTCTCCTAAAATAAATTTAAGCCCCAAAACCTCCTCTACTAAAGTATAAATATACCAGCTGGCTGAACCGGTTAGATAAAAATACAACCCTCTCCCTTGGTTATTGAAATATTCCGGCAGTAACGGATAAATTTTAGCCCTATTATCTATAGCCATGGTATATATCGAATTTAAAATCTCCCGGCCTTCTTGAATAAATCCATTTTTATACAGGGCATTGGCTAACATAACCGTCATATGGCTAAAAAATGCCCCATTTTCCTTGTCTCCGTACGAAAAACCAAAGGCCCGGCCAAAATCAAGCTGCAAGCTGGAAAAATCAGTATTCAGGTGAATTCCCCCTAACTCTTTATCCTGCAGGAATTTCTTAATTGCTTTCCAGATATCCGTTATTCTATCCGGGCTTAAAGATCCGCTCATAAGCGCAAATACCTGAGAGCTAAGCATCATACGCACATCATTACCGCGCCTGCCTTCAACCCTCCTGGAACAATTATCATAATAGCCGTTAAAAAACTTCTCTTTAAGCCACTCCTTTTCCGAGAGCCACTTAAAAAGATGCCCGGATTTACGCTCCAAATCCTTTATCAAAATATCAACGTCTACCGCAATTTTATCTCCGGAAATAATACCTGTACTCTTAAAATAATCCTCTAACCTCTTTTGTTTTGAAAGATAGTCAGAGTAATTTACTGGCCCACTCAGAGTATCCAGGAGTAAAACCAACTCCTTGAATATATAAATCTTCTTTGACTTTCTTTTAAGGTCTTTCAAAAAGAAGCAGAGATCCTTAAGGTTATGGGCATACATGAAACTAAAAGCCACGCTCTCTCCATACTCAGCTGCCATATCCAGGCCGTCATTCCAATCGGCATTTTCCAGGCATATGATATTGTGCCTGCCCACATTAAAAAACTGCACCAGGTTCTCTACCAAGACATGCTCTAAGACCGTGCCGCGGTAAATCTTTTTCTTCTTTGTGCGCAGGATAAAATCTTTTTGATTGAAATCTTTACTCCCGCCCTTAGCCCTTTTAGTCTGATGGTCGCTGAAATAATTTAACTCTTCCAGTAGTATATCAGTATCCGAGCAACGATTCATATATAGTTTAAGCGCAAGATACGGCCACACCCCATGGTCCATCCAAACCCGGCTAATGCGGTTGCGGTCTGATATGAACCCTCCTTCCCTGGTAATAATAGTCGCGTTTGACCCATCAATACGCACCCCGTTAAAATTATTTAAAATTAAAGGCCTAGCCCTAATAGGTTCTGTCAAAAGAAGAGCGAGGGTATCCTGCCAAAGGTCTCTCCAACCCCTTCCTCCTTTGCCATAATCAAAATGGGGCAGGAAGGAACAACCAAAAAGTTTCCTTAATGTAGGCTGAAATTTAACCCAAAGCAGCCAGTTGTTCAGGCTATTCTCCTGGAAGTCAAAATTAATCCTGGATAGATAATGCTGCCAGTAGTCTTTAGTCTGCTGTAATTTGACCTCGACTTTTTCCCGGCTATTTAAAGCCAAAAAGTATCCTTTGATATCCTGGAGTTTATCAGTAATACCCATCACGATAAAATAGTCAACCGCTTCTTTAGGTTTTAATACCTTTTCCTGAAACCTGAAGGCGGCACATGCCTCTTTTCCGTCAAAGAAGGCAAGTTTCTTATTTACCGGCTGAACATCTTTATAAATTGCGTCAGGTGAAAAAATATCCCCTTGGCCATAAAAATAATCTAAGGTAGGGAATTGCCCTTGGGGCGGCGCGCCCTTGCCATCAAAAGCTAAGGTATAATAGTGGGTAATATTTTGTTTATGGCCGGTTTCATCAAAAATCATCGTGGGTGTCAGAATTACCCCATATTTTGAAATCGCCAGCCTGTTTAAAAGAGAACTTACGTGCCTGTGATCCCGGAGATTTTTTTCAGACCTGCCATAAAGGGGAATAAAAGATGTGGGTATGATCAAACGATTTCGGCTACTCCTATTTACAACTCTCACCCGCATAATTTCTACCGGCATATCAAACGGAACAAAATTGGTAATCTCGCAATGGAACCCTTTAGGATACTTATTTAATTTATGGTATAAAAAGCCTGCTTCCAGAGTATCCTGGTAAGGACGGGACAACCGGATAATGCCTCTATCGGACTTGATAAAAAATTCCCGGCGCGCCAAAGGGCTACTACGGATATCCTCGATACTTACCGGAAGATTGAAAAAATGGTCATTATCTTTTTTAATATCCCCGGACAGGTTAGGGCTTATAGAAGAGAGAATGCTACCGGTAGAATCAGTAAGCGGAAAATAAAGATTATAAGCTTGCGGGGTTTTGACTGCGAATGACCCTTTTTTATCAATAAATTTGTAAATCATTTGGGAGGCCTTAAAAACCCCGCCCTTTTGGTAAAATCTCGAGAGATAATCCTCATACCAAAAAGGCGGGGCTGATGGAATTCACAAACTACCTTACTGCTTTGATTTTATTTTATCCACAAAATCGCTGACAAATTTTCCTGCTATATCTTTGCATCCTAAACCAAAAGCCAGGCCCAAAGCTAATCCCATGGACCCCAACACTATGCTGATAATTAATTCAATCACCTTGCCGCCGATGCTCAATTGCTCCAAGGTCATAATCACGGTAAATACAATAACTACTACTTCAACTAACTTTGCTAGAAACTTGGATTGGTATAAACCGGCATTATTAGCGGCAGTCTGAACGATATTTTTTAATAAAGTGGCCGTAAACATACCGAGAATAATAATAAAAACCGCGGCGATGATATTCGGTATATATAGGACTATCTTGTTCAAAAGGTCCGCTGCGATAGTAAGCCCAAGCGCGTTGACCGCTACTACCATGGCAATCAAAAGGCAGAGCCAATAGCAGACAACAGCCATAAGTTCGGACAAAGAATATTTAATGCCCCCCTTACCCAAAAGTTCTTTCAGTCCGACCTTTTCGGATATGCCGTCTAGTTTAATAGTCTTTAGCAATTTCAAAACCAGGCTTTTAATAAACTTGGAGATAAGCCAGCCGACTATAAGGATAACTACCACCATAAGCAGGTTGCCGACAAACTGCCCGATCTGCGCAGCTAATGTCTTAACTGGCTCAATCATGCTACCCATCTGCCAATTATCCATACCTTGCCCTCCTTTGTTAAAAAACAGCTCTCCCAGTACATCCTGGGGCTGTTCATTTTCTGTTTTATCACATCTGGCATCATATGTCAATTCAAAAAAAACCCGATCCAGGGATTAACCGAACACTATAAAGTTATCAAAACTATTATTGCAGCTCTATTATACGCCAGCTATTAGTATAAAAAGTAAAACTCTTTATTCCTGTACGGACCCTGGTAAGTATATAATCCGGATACCCTAAGCCTGCCAAAGGGATATTAAGAATGAGATCACTGCCCTGGTAACTAATCTTAAAGCCTCGCATGAATATAGGGCGCTTCTTATCCTTGATGCTTTTTGCAAAAAGCCCTAGCGAAATCTTGATCTTCGGCATCCTGGCAAAAGACTCACTTTTACTATAACCCAATAAAAAAATACTTATCCCTTTGACTAAAGACATCCTGTTTTTAAGATGCATTTTCACATATAAATTATGATCATCATATCTGTAAGCTAACCCAAAGATAAGATTACCACCTTCCTCGCCCGTAATATCAGAACCATCTTCGATATCACTATCCGCATCCAGCCTAGTCCAGAAAATAACTTTACCTCTATTCTTCTTCAACCACACAGGAGGGTAATCTCCGAAAAGCTCATTTTTACGGGCAAAGGTAAATAAATAAGGCGGATTATACTCGATTTGACTGGTAAAGAAATTTATGGCCTTATGCTTTAAACTTACTTCAGCCTCACTAAGAAAAACCTTGCTCCATTTGAAGGGTTTAAATTTATCCGGAGGATCTAATTCCAAATCCAGGTGATGCCCCCTGGGCATGGGCCATTTAACTACATGGATAAGGTAAGGATAAAGTTTAGGGCTTTTAATTCTACCTTCCAGATTCCAAAGAGCAATTCTTGTAAATAAGTAGAGCGCCTGGTGGTCGCGATTGGTGTCTCCGGGATGAGATAAAAATATTTTGTTCGGCTTAAACTCCAGGATTATCTTTTCTAAATCTTTTAATATGTTCTCGCCTACAAACGCAGCGCGGAAAGACAAAGCATCCGGATAGGAAATCTCTGATACGCGGGCAAACATGCTTTTAAAAGGCCCGGTATCTTGCCAATGCGTGGTAAGAATCTCCAAGGTCCCAAAGTCCGGATACCCCAGAAAAACAATATCCTCGGCTCTAAGGCCCATAAACTCTAAGGCCTTAATCGTCTCCCTGGCCCGGGTCTGTCCCATGTGCAGGAATTCATCCTTTTTAAAGGTAATGCGCTTTTCATAAACAATAAAAGCCAACTCGTTATTATCCCCGTTGGTAAAACAAGCCACCTTTAACTTAGCATGCGCCTTAAGAGCCTGTTGGATAACCCCTCCCGTACCTATGATTTCGTCATCAGGATGGGGAGCAAGAATTAATACCCGATCATGCTTAGTAAAAAGGCTTTGAGCGTATAAAAAGCAAGGCGAGAAAACAAACAAGAAAACTAGCAAACAGAGTAAATATCTGTAGGGGATAGAATTAAGAGTGTTATTCTTGAAGGTAGGATAGGAATGCATCGACTACATCGGAGTCAAACTGAGAATTCTTATTTTCTTTAAGCGCAGCAATAGCCTCATTCTTGGTGAGGGCTTTTCGGTAAGGCCGGTCTGAAGTCATGGCATCATAGGAATCGGCAACTGTAACTATCGAAGCTAGCCTGGTAATCTCTTCCTTACTTAATCCCCGGGGATAACCCCTACCATCAACCCGCTCATGATGGTCGCGGATAATGGATAATCCCGGAGCCAGAGATTCAACGTGTCCTAAGATATCCTCGCCTATCTTAGGATGCATTTTTATCAACCGCCACTCTTCTTCCGAAAGCACCTCTACCTTGTTTAATACTTCCTCCGGTATGCCGATTTTTCCTATGTCATGGAGAATAGACAGATCCTCCAGCAATTTTACATCAGACTCCGACAAACCCATGCGTTTGGCAATATTAACCGCGTAGAAGGTAACTCTTTCAGAATGGCCTTTGACAAAAGCATCCTTAGCTTCCAGGGCCCGGGCCAGGGATTTAATGGTATTTAAATAATACTCCTGCAATTTAACCTGGGCCACAGATAAACTATCGGTCATATTATTAAAAGCCACTGCCAGGTCCCTTAACTCGTCTTTGGATTTAATATTAACTTTATATTTAAAATTACCCTTTTCTATTTCTTTAACCGCCGACATCAGTACCCTTAAAGGACTGGTAATCCCCTTAGCCACCATCCATGCTACCAATAAGGAAATAAGTATACCTAAAATTAAAACAACGAAGAAACGCCTGGCTAATGCAACCTCCAGTTGTTTTATGGAGCTAGCTGAAACATCCACTCCCACAATACCCACCACCTGTCCGCTACTAGTATAAATAGGAGAATACCCTGAAAGCCAGGTGCCCCATTTATCAACGCTAAATTCTTTTTCTACTGTAGGTTGCCTAAAAGCCAATTTTGCCTCTGGTAGCAGGCTTATATCATAACGCTCGCCCGCATACGCGATTATTCTCTGGCGGTCTCCAGAATCCACGACGAATATCAAGATATTATCCTTATTGCTCTTGACCATCGTATATACCGAATCAATCAAAGGCTCAGTATCCCTTATCCTGCCCAAAACCATCTTGATTTCTTGATAAGCCGGGGTGGCCTGGCTTTCCAGGACAGGTTTTATCTGCACAAATTTGTCTCCGTCAATCATGCTACTAGAGACCTTAGCTAAAGCTAATATGCGCGCGCGCAGGTTTTCCTTTTGCTGAATAACTGCCTGTTGGTAAATAAAGAAGGTTGTCACCATCAAGGATACCGCTACCAGGATAATAAAAGTTACGCTCAATTTTACCTGCACACCTATATTTCTCATAATCTTTCTTTTAGCACCTAATTATCTAAAGTTTAGGCAAATCCTTCAATGATCTTTTTATCTCATTTAAAGGGTATGCATAATTTTTAAGTTCACCGGATAAGAATTTATCATAAGAAGACAAATCCAGGAACCCATGTCCACTAAAGTTAAAGACAATGCATTTTTCTTTATTTTGCCGAGCCAGGTCTATGGCTACTTTAACCGCATGGGCAGTCTCAGGCGCCGGAATAATACCCTCGGCCTGAGCAAAAGTTACCGCAGCCTTAAATACCTCTAACTGCCGACAAGAGATAGATTCAATAATCCCGTTTTCAGCCAGAGCGCTGATCAAAGGAGAACATCCGTGATACCTAAGGCCGCCGGCATGGATTCCCGGAGGAATAAATTTATGGCCTAAGGTAAACATCTTCACCAGAGGCGTCAACATAGCTGTATCTCCGAAATCATAGCGATAAAGCCCGCGGGTTAAACTCGGACAGGCAGAAGGTTCAACTGCAATAATCTTTATTTTTCTGTTCTTTAAATGTTCTTTGATAAAAGGAAGAACGAAACCTCCAAAATTGCTTCCTCCTCCTACGCAGGCTACCAGATAATCCGGTTTTTCTCCGGCTTTCTTTAGCTGCTTTCTAGTCTCTAATCCTATTACAGTCTGATGCAGTAAAACATGATTCAGAACACTTCCCAAAGAATAGTTAGCCAACTTATCCTTAGCTGCTTCTTCAACAGCCTCGGATATAGCGATCCCCAGGCTTCCCTGGCAGTGCGGGTCAAGGGATAGAATTTTTCTTCCGCATTCAGTCTTCTCTGAAGGCGAAGGAATAACCTCAGCGCCCCAGATATGCATGAGGGATTTGCGAAAAGGCTTCTGATGGTAACTCACCTTTACCATATAAACCCTGCAGGATAAAGAAAAGATATTGCAGGCAAAGCTTAAAGCTGAACCCCATTGCCCTGCTCCGGTTTCAGTGACTAATCGCTTGATGCCCTCTTTTTTATTGTAATAGGCTTGAACAATGGCAGTATTGGCCTTATGGCTTCCGGTAGGAGAAACGCTCTCATCTTTATAGTAAATCCTGGACTTGGTTTTCAGCAATTTTTCCAGTCTTCTTGCCCTTCTCAAAGGAGTCGGCCTCCACATACGATAGATATCTCTTATCTCATTGGGAATTGCAATCCATGAATCCTGGCTTACCTCCTGCTCGATAAGGCTTAAAGGAAAAATCGGCCTTAAATCATCTTTAGTGAGCGGTTTCTTGGTTCCCGGGTTAATTGGAGGCGGCAATTGAAACGGCAAATCTCTAACAACATTATACCATTGATAAGGAATCTCCTTTTCATCCAGGACTACTTTAAAGTCATCCATATTAATTATCCCTCTCTCTTGGCCAGCTCCCTATCCAGCATAATCAGGGCTGCCGAACCATCACCTTTAATCATTTTAATCGTTTCTAAGATTTTTGTAGCATTCTTCTCCTCTTCCACCTGTTCGGTAATAAACCACTGCAGAAAAGCAGAAGCAGGATAATCATCTATACTCTTGGATAATTCGTAAAGCTTATTGATTAAAGCGGTTACCTTCTTCTCATGGGCTAGAGTCTTTTCAAATATCTCCTTAACGGAAGAAAACTCAATTTCCGGCTGTGGTATTGCCTGCAACACTACCCTCACCCCGCGATCATTTAAGAAATCAAACATCTTCATGGCATGGTTTTCTTCTTCTTTAACCTGTACCTTCATCCAATGGGCAAATCCCTCTAAATTCGCGGCTTCAAACCAGGCTGCCATAGATAAATAAAGGTAGCCGGAGGCTAACTCATTCTTAATCTGATCGTTAAAAACATTCTGTAATTTCTTATCCATTTCTTACCTCCCCTTTTATGCCTTATTATAACTATTTTTAACCTTTTTATCAACCATTTCCAGTAAACTATTCCACAATAACCGTTTCGCTAAGGTCTCCACCTTTGTTACAACTTGCCCTCACCTCGATTATATCATCTTTCTTTAAGCCGGGTATATAATACAGCGCCACCTGTTTATCGCTGTCATTTTGTACTGTAAATTTCTGTTCAATAGCTTGTTGATTATTAACCTTGACCGTTACATTAAATATGTAATGGCTAGTACGCTCAGCTACCGGATGAGTAATGACCACATCCAAGGTTGCATTTGATACTTTGACGATGATACTCTTGGGAGGATGGGCAAAAGCAACTCCTGCGCTGCTAATGATACAAGCTAATCCAAAAATAAAAATACGCATTATCCATTCCTCCTAAATTTATATAGTCTAAATCGCATCAAATTTACTCCGTTAGCCCTATAGCCTTAATCGCCTGCTAACGAAGTTAAATCCTCTATCCTTATATTCCTATATACTATAAGGCATGTGTGAATGCAAGAAAAAACAAAATCCGGCATTGGTAAATACATACAAACACAGTAAATTTCGCTATAATAGCTTCTAACTCAAGGCAGGTGATAAGACAATGTATTTAATCTTAGGAACATTCTGTGGAAGAATTCAAAGGAAGGTTACGCTCAACAAATTCCACTATTTTTTCTTGAGTGAGAGAATCAATATTACAAAATGCCAGGCCCATCCCAGGATAGATCTGAGGCTGAATATCCTTTTCCACCAGCCAGACAACCTTGGCCTCTAATTCTATGGACGATAGTATTCCCGAAAGTGTAATTTGAATATTTAATGTCTCTCCTATCGGATAAACCCGGTTTTCGGAAAAAACCAGCATACCTACAGCGCTTATATTCAAAACTTTTCCGGAATAAAACTCTTTTTCCGACAGTGATTTATAATAAAAAAGAATATCCAAATCCAGGCGCTTAAACCTGCGGCGCAAATGCATCTTCTGGACTTCGGCAATCGAGCGATCCTCCTGGAAACTCTTCAAGGCTGTATCTTTATCGCTATAAATCTCCAACACCCGGTCTAAACACGCAAAAGAAAGGACCTTTTGGATATGCGCTGGCATATTCACAAACTTTATCCTAGCCTTATGGTTAAGCGCATTCCTATAAGCAATGGTCAATACCGAAAGCCCGGAGTAATCCAATAAACTTACCCCCTCAAAATCACAGAGAATATCATTATAGCCGGACTCAAAACACCTTCCGATCTTCTCAATGAAATTTGAGGCATTAACATCCAATGTACCGGATAGTTCAAAGATGGCAACAGAATTATATTCTCTAATGGTTATTTCAAGCATCTTTAATGAAAAAGAGGCGTTTTATCTGCGCAATATTCTTCGCCGTTGCGCCTTGATTTAAACAAATAACCTCCAAAGCTCTTTTTACCATAAGCGGAATTTCGACGGGATTATCCAAAAGATACTTTACTGCCCTAAAGAGATCCTCATCTGTCGAAACCCGCAGCGCAGCCCGGGAATCCAAAAATATCTCTGCGATATCACGAAAATTGAACATATACGGACCGAATATAACCGGTTTACCCATGCTCGCCGGCTCCAAGATATTGTGGCCGCCAACTTTAGTTAAACTTCCCCCCACAAAAACGATGTCCGCTAACTTATAATATGAAACCAACTCCCCTATTGTGTCTAGGACAAAAACTTCCCCTCCTGCCGATAACGAACCTAATTCATCCCGCCGGCTTATTCTTACGCTCTGCAAACCGCTATTTTGAATTAAATCCGCAACCTGCCGGCCGCGTTCCGGATGACGAGGGGCTATTAACAATTTCAAATTCTTATACTCCTTAATTAACTTTTTGTAAACCTCCAATATGATTTTTTCCTCACCCGGATGCGTGCTTCCACAAACTAAAACTTTGTCCTCTCTTTTAACCTTAAGTAAAAATCTTAAATCCGTGAATTCTCTTTTTAAATCCGCGTAATCATAACTATCGAATTTCATATTGCCGGTTACTTCTATTTTATCCTTGTCTACCCCCAGGCTTGCCAACCTTTCTGCATCCGAATGGGTCTGGACGCAAAAAAAACTCACCTTTTTTAGGATCGGCTTCAATAAAAACCTTATTAATAGGTACCCCCTATACGACCCATCGGAGATTCTTCCATTCACTACGATTACGGGAATACCATATTTGTGTAAAAGAGTAATAGTATTTGGCCAGATCTCTGTTTCGGCAATTATAAATAAAGAAGGCTGGATTTTTGCAATGATTTTCCTTACGATGAAACTTAAGTCTAAAGGTAGATAAGTTATAAAATCATGGTTGCGGGCATAAGAGCGGGCAACCTTATTACCGGTAGGCGTAACCGTAGAAATG
>JAHKBC010000155.1 GCA_018825725.1 Candidatus Omnitrophota bacterium | reverse complement strand
TATCAAAAAGGAATTTTCCGTATTCAACGAGAAATTTTACCGCTAATGACGAATTCTCATCACCCGCTGCCATGGTAACACGCGTATTTAAGGCAAAAAAAACCATCATAATACAAATCATTAAACTTATGCCTGTTTTCATAGTGTTAACCCCTTTTTAAGATATAGCCTAATATTCCCGTTCGTGCTCTACACTCATGTCTAGAAAGGTGCGTAGCCTTCTTGAGCGAGTAGGATGCCGCAATTTTTTCAATACCTTGGCTTCAATCTGCCTGATTCTTTCCCGGGTAACTTTAAAAATATTCCCTACTTCTTCTAAGGTTCTAGGGTATCCATCGTTAATACCAAAACGTAGAGAAAGAATTTTTCTTTCCTTGTCTGTAAGGGTATTTAAGATTTCATCCATCTCTTCCTTAAGCATGGAACGAACTGCGGTGTTTGCAGGAGAAGCTACTTTCTTATCCTGTATAAAATCTCCAAAGTGAGTATCTCCTTCGTCTCCTATGGGCATCTGGAGAGATATTGGTTTCTGGGCAAATTTAAGTATAGCTTTAACTTTTTCCTGGGAGAGCCGTATTTTATTTGAAATTTCTTCCGGAGTTGGCTCTCGGTAATTCTCCTGAAGGAACATGCGCGAAAAGCGCACAATCTTATTTATGGTTTCAGTCATATGCACTGGAATGCGGATGGTCCGCGCCTGGTCTGCAATTGCGCGCGTAATGGCCTGCCTGATCCACCAGGTAGCGTAGGTGGAAAACTTATAGCCTCTCTTGTATTCAAACTTATCTACGGCGCGCATTAATCCAATATTACCTTCCTGGATAAGGTCCAGGAAGGAGAGCCCCCTATTATTATATTTCTTGGCTATACTGACAACTAGCCTCAAATTTGCCTCTACCAGTTTTTCTTTGGTGTGGGCAAATTTAACATGCATGGTTTTTATGATTTTGATTTGTTCTTTAATTTTTGCATAAGGCTCGCTTAGCTTTTTGATTATTTCGCGTTTACGCTTAGAACTGCGTATTTTGTAACGATCCATATACTCCAATTCTTTAATCAGCCGGCTAAGCCTGCGCATGATTGTTTCGATAACAATGGTTGTAAAATTGAATTGCATAATTAGCTCAATGGCTTTTCCGGGGTTGGACGTACTTTTTACCCTTTGAGCGATTCGGGCAATTCTTTTAAGCGCGCTCTGTTGGCTGGTAGTAATGACGCCCTTAGTTACCTCATCGATATTTATTTTCTCATTTATAATATTGTCTGCCACTTGGAGCATTTGTTGCCGCGCAAACCTTGTGGCCAGTATGGCTAGTTTAAACTTTTCCTCGGCCTCCTCGATTCTCTTGGCCAGGATTATCTCTTCCTCTCTGGAGAGCAGTGAAATAGAGCCCATCTGTTTCAGATACATTTTTACCGGGTCGTCTAGGGGTAGAAAGTGCTCCTCAGATTTGAGTTGTTCAGAAAGCGGATCTTCTTTTATGATCGCAGCGCGCTTTTCAGTTACAGCTAATTCTTCATTTTCGACCACCTGTATGTCTTCATTGCCCAGCAGGTCGAATATCTGATCGATATCTTCAGACGAAGAGATTTCTTCGGGAAGCAGCTCATTTACGTCGTCATAAGTAACGTAGCCTTTTTGTTTTCCTAGTTCAATTATTTTTTTTACATCTTCCTTGGTAAGTACTTTCTTTTTCATTTATTTTACCTCTCTCTTTATTAAACTAGTAAATTCTTCCATCAATGACTTTAGAGAATCGTGGTCGCCACAGGCCTGCGCGTTTTTGATACGGTTATGCAGTTGTTCTTTTTTTAGGTTTAAGCGCCGCAGTTTTATTCGCTTAATGCAATCATTGACAATAGAACTGCGATCTTCATTGTTTACCTGTGGTAAAAATGTAGATTCGCATATAAGATTAGATATATCGGAATCTTTAAAGTTGGTTAAGAATCTTTTTACTTCAATGGTTTTGCCATTATTGGCAAGTTCAAACATAGCCTCAACCACCCTGGATAATCTAGTGTCTTGAAAATCACCAGGGGATAATTGATCCTTAATTTGATCGATTAGCTCGTTTTCCTCAAGCATTAATTTGACAAGGAGGTTTTCCGTTGGATTGGTTTGGTGTTTTTTGGGGGTAAGGTAAGACTCTTGCCCGGAGGACTTATTTATTTCTTTTAGTTTATTATATTCATCTAGAACAAACTGCTCATTTACCCCCAGTTCTTCAGCTAGCTTTTTAATATATTCTCCTCTTAATATCTGATCTTGGACCTTTTTTATGATCGGTAGCATTTGCGATTTTATTCTTTCCTTACCGGCTAACTGGTTTTTATTAATTTGGTTTTTATGTATGAAGGTTTTGAGTTGGTAGCAAAAGAGGTCTTCAGCTTCGCGTATGATTTGATGTAGTTTTTCGATTCCAAACTTTCTAACAATGTTATCC
>JAHKBC010000154.1 GCA_018825725.1 Candidatus Omnitrophota bacterium | reverse complement strand
TTCACAATAAAGAATATTATTCCTATATTTAAAATCGTGCATTTTTATATAGACATAAACTTTATCTTCTCTTGTTATTATGTTTACGGGTTACATGGAAACGGTCTTTTTTTATTACGGTACTAACCGTCCAACCGAGCTACAATTAAGAGTCGTAGAAGTAGGGCAATCCCACAGGCCGCTGCCATCATCATGCCAATATATACAAGTACTATTGAGTGTAAGTTGCCCAGTACAGTAAGAAGTACACTGATTACTAGGACTTCTCGCTGCGGGGCATTGATAAACTAAACTTCCACTTCCCGCAGATCCCCAGCCTGTGCTAGTGCATACCTGCAGGCTCTGCGAAGTGCTATTATAATACATCGCTCCGTAATTACCTGCATTGCAGGTTGAAGGCGGAGTAGTCCTGGGGAAAAGCCGCAGTTCATTATACACTCCGTATGGAGAAGGATAAAAAGTAGCTAAGGTTATAGTCTCATCGGCAAAGGCATAAGCCGACATTAAGAACAGAGTGGTAAATAAGAATAATATTCGTCTATTGAACATACCCCCTCCCATTTTTTAAACTCTCGCTCTCTATAACAAAATATAACCTTACACTTTTATTATTTGCTATCCCAGACCACATATCCATTTGCGATATAGGCATGATCGCCATCCACGAGAAAATCATATAATGCCTGAATACCTTTCTTATTTTCTTTCTCGTAGTATAAATGACTATATTTATATTTAAAATCGTGCATTCTACCTTTTAATGGATTTCTTGGCCTTAACCGAAGCCAGAGGAGAAAACAGTTTTACTACCTGCCCCTTTACTAATTTTTGAGAAAAACTCCTTAAGAGTGAATCCGGCATGGTTTTTATCAGCATTTTATTATCCAGCGAATATCTGACCAACTTTCCCACAATAGCATGGGCATCTTCAAAAGCCACCCCTTTATCTACTAAATAATAGACCAGGTCCGTAGCATATAAGGATTCATCAGCCAAACGCTCTTCTATTCTTTCTTTATTGAATTTTACGCCCCTAAGCATGCCCGCTAGAACCTTCAATTCCGATGAGGCTATCTCTAAAGAGTTGAATAAAGGTTCCTTATCCAGCTGCATATCCCGATTATAGGTCAACGATAACCCCTTCATCATAGTCAAAACGCTGACCAGATTACCATATAACCGGCCGGCATAACCCCTGATAAGTTCCAGAATATCGGGATTCTTTTTCTGCGGCATTAAGGAACTGCCGGTACAGAATGAATCATCGAGTTCTATAAAACCAAATTCCTGGGTTGACCATATAATAAAATCTTCAGCCAGGCGGGATAAATGCATACCCTGGATAGACAAAGCGCTCAAGATTTCAATAACAAAATCCCGGTCGCTTACGCTGTCTAATGAATTACTCGTAGCCTCAACCTGTAAAGCTATTGCTTTAAGATTATAGTTTCTCGCGTCAATAGGGGTCCCTGCCAAGGCTCCCGAACCTAAGGTTAATTCCAAATTGTTAAATATAAAATTAAGCCTATTCTTATCGCGTTTTAGCATCCGGGCATAGGCATTTAAATAATCCTTCAGATACACTGGTTGGGCATGCTGCAAATGGGTGTAGCCGGGTATTATCAAATCCTTATTCCGGTCAGCCAATACCTCCAGAGCATAAAGGAAATTATCCACCTCAATGGTAATCTTCTTTAATTCTGTCAGAGCGTATACCTTGGTAGAAAAAACAACCTGATCATTGCGCGAACGCGCAGTATGCAGCTTCTTGGCTATGTTGCCAAGTTTCTTCTGCAATTCGTTCTGAATCCAGGAATGAATATCTTCGGCTGGACAATTCATGCTAAATTTAACCGATTTCATCTTCTCGTGAATAGATTTTAATCCATTAATCAACTTAATCGCCTCTTCGTGATTCAGGTATTTAGCCTTCTCCAGTATCTGCACGTGAATTATAGAGCCTAAAATATCACACTGGCCGATCTTATAGTCGTAGTGAATAGACTTAGTAAAATCCTCAACAAGGGCATTTGTTTTCTTGCTGAACCTTCCACCCCATAGTTTTTTATTCATTTTCTTTCTCCTGCAGTGACGGTTCTGCTCTGCACAATGCTAGCGCTACCTTTTATAAGGCATTCCCCATATTTTAATAAACCCTTCAGCCATTTTCTGGTCAAACTTATCATCTTTTCCGTAGGTACTCAGCTCTTTTCTATAAAGCGAATGGGGAGACTTACGGCCGACAGCTACACAATTTCCTTTATAAAGTTTCAGTTTTACTGAACCTGTAACATGTTTCTGCGTGGAATTAATAAAACCATCCAGGGCCTCTTTTAACGGTGAATACCAGAGCCCGTAATAAATCAACTCCGCATACTTTAAGGCTATAATCTGTTTATAATGAGCCAGGTCCCGATCCAATACTAGGCTCTCCAATTCCTTATGCGCGGTATGTAAAATTGTCGCTGCCGGAGCCTCGTAAACTTCACGAGACTTGATTCCCACTAAACGATTTTCTACCAGATCACTCCTGCCCACTCCATAAAGCCCACCCAGATGATTTAACTGAATCACTAAATTCTTAATCTTAGTGGGTACTCCATCAATCTTTTTAGGCACTCCTTTTTCAAAAAATATTTCTACATATTTAGGATAGCTTGTGTTATTAGTCTGGGCCTTGGTTATAAGATACGCATCCTCCGGGGGTTCCTGATCCAGGTCCTCTAAAATCCCGG
>JAHKBC010000019.1 GCA_018825725.1 Candidatus Omnitrophota bacterium | reverse complement strand
GGGGATCCTTTTTTTAATTTATGCTTAAAATTACTAATATGAAAACTTAGGCGCGAAGTCTCTTCAGAAATACAGGTATCATTCAGAAATGAAGAACGCTCATCAGCGGTTCGTAATTGAGCGGCCTTTGCCTTCACAATACCCGGCAACCTCTTCTTTAGTAAAATCAAGTGATTTTCTAATTCCCTGAGTCGAGATTTTAAGTATGCCCCCAGTCCCCGGCCCTCCTTTAGGCGGGCTGCCAATAGGCTATCCACCGCCTTGTTCACCAATTTTTTTAGGCCAGGCCATACTTTAGGCATAATTCTATCGTTTTTAATTAAGACCAGCGCTCCGGGAAGATTTAATAAAGTATTAATACTCAGTTCGTCCTTAATCTTAAATTTACTCTTGATTTTATGTATATTGCTTATGTAACTTTTAAGCAACTTCTCATCAACTGCTGCCTGGGCGATAGGGAGTCCGGCCACATGGATAAGACAATTAATCCTGCCCCGCCTGATCCTTGGTTCAATCTCTTTCCTGATCTTGTCTTCGAGTGACGAAAACCCTTCCGGTAGATGAAAAACCGTTTCCAAAAATTTATGATTGATGCTACGTAACTCAACGCAGCATTTCGCCCCCATAAGCAACTTTACCTTGCTCGAACCAAAACCAGTCATACTTCTTAGCATTGATATTGCTCCTCTATTATAACCAAGCCATCTTTTTAACTTCCTTGGCTATTATCTCATGGTTCGCATACAAATCTACGATTATCTCTTCGGGGCAGAACCATAGCTTAATCTCTCTTTGCGCCTCTGACTCATTAGAAGAAACATGAATGACATTTTCATAAAGCCCGGAGGTAAGAATCCTGCCGTAAGAACCACGGATACTCGTAGATTCAGCCGTTTCAGGATTAGTTGCTCCAGCCAGATCCCGGCACTTTTGAATGGCATCTGTCCCCCAGTAGATTAATGCCATAACCTTGCGTCTGTCGTGCAATTCACCCTTAATATATTTAACTAACTCAGGGAAGAAAACCTTGTCCTTAAGATGGCAATAATGCTCTATGGCCAATTCATCTGAAACGCGTACCATCTTTGCCGCGACAATTTCCAGCTTGGTTTCAGATAATCTGGTGAGAATATTACCGGTAAGAGATTTTTTTAAACCATCGGGTTTAATAAGAATTAAGGCTGCCTGGCTCATAGATTCTCGGCTCCTTTTATTCTATGGATTATTCTTTCCAGATCCTCCTGGGAATAATATTCAATGATAATATGTCCTCTTTTTCTCTTGCTGACAATACGCACTTTAGTTGCTAATTTCTGCTGCAGGTTTTCCTCTAATACCGCAAGATACGGTTCACGAACTTGAACTCTAAACCTGGCTTTTTGGCGTGGACGATGCGCCTTAATTATATTCTCTAACTCTTTTACTGACAAAGACTTAGAGATTACGTCCTGTGCTAATTTTCTCTGTAAATTAATATCTTCTATCTCAAGAATAGCACGGCCATGAGCAAAAGAGATTCTCTCTTTTTTAATCTCTTCCTGGATTTCATGTGGAAGCTTTAGCAGACGAATCGTATTAGTTACGCTTGCGCGTGACTTACCTAAAATCTCGCTTATCCTTTCCTGGGTAAGCTGAAATTTGTCAATCAGGAATTGATAAGCCCTGGCTTCTTCAATGGGGTTCAAATCCTGGCGTTGTATATTTTCAATAAGGGCCAGCTCTAAAGAATCTTCATCCGAAACATCTTTGATTATAACTGGTACCGTATCAAGGTTCAGCATACTTGCTGCCCGTAATCTTCTCTCCCCGGCTATTAATTCATAAGCATCGCCCCTGCGCCTAGCAAGAATAGGCTGAATGATGCCCTTTTCCTTAATAGACTGTGTTAACTCTTCCAGGCTTTCAGGTTTAAAATTCTCGCGCGGCTGAAATGGATTTGGCTTAATTTGACTTATCTTCAAATTAATGATCTTATCACCTTGCTCGTCTACTTTTTCAGGTATTAAAGCGCTAATCCCCTTGCCCAAGGCCTTTCTTTCCATAAATTTCTCCTATTTTATAACCCTTTACCTAGAGCTTCACTGCTTGACAATTGTCCAAACTGAAATCTTTCGAAGACATTCTTAATATTTCACCTGTAAGTTCAAGATATTTTTGTCCTCCTATAGAATCCTTATCGTATAACGCAATAGGTTTACCATAACCGGGCGCTTCACTAAGTTTAATGTTCCTAGGTATTACCGTGTTGTATACCTTATCCTTAAAATAATTCCTAACTTCTTGAATCACTTCGCGGCTTAGGTTAGTCCTTAAATCCGCCATAGTCAAGACTACACCCTCAATTTCTAAATTAGGATTAAGATTATTTTTAACCAGGTTAATGGTATTGAATAGTTGTGTTAACCCCTCTAAGGCATAATATTCACTTTGCACTGGTATAATAACTGAATCCGAAGCACAAAGGGCATTTATTGTAAGCAGGCCCAGTGACGGCGGAGAATCAATAATTATATAATCATATATAGTTTTAGCCTTAATTAAAGACTTTTTTAATCTATATTCCCTACCCAAAGCTCCTACAAGCTCAATCTCTGCACCAGTCAAATCTAAGTTAGCTGGCACTAAGAAAAGGCTACTAATTGCCGTTGGCTGCAATATTTCCTGAACATCTAATTCTTCTAATAAAAGATGGTAGGTGCTCTTCTTAATATTATGGCGATTAATTCCCAGGCCGCTAGTGGCGTTTGATTGGGGGTCTAAATCAATGAGCAGAATTTTTTTCTCAGCCAGTGCCAAATAGCTGGAAATGTTAATAGCCGAGGTTGTTTTGCCTGTTCCGCCCTTTTGATTACAAATTGCAATAACTTTACCCATTATGCATCATATGGTTATAAAATGTTCCTCGCGGAACATTCTGTGCCTTCCGAATATATTTTCCTCAGAATAATAGCCTTGTCAAGCGTTTTCTTAAG
>JAHKBC010000153.1 GCA_018825725.1 Candidatus Omnitrophota bacterium | reverse complement strand
TTTTTTTATCTCTTATCATCTTTATTAATCTATACCTACGAACTTTTCCTGCCTATTTTCCGCAATATGTGGATTTTGCCAAAAAAATAGTTGATCAGCGCCTTCGTTTTCAGTCTGCCCAGGAGATAGAGGGTAAATTTGGAAATTTCTCATCATTAGCCAAAGACAGGCTGCTTAAGAATGAAATTACTAATGCCTATAAAAAGAATCCAAAGTTTTGGTCTCTGCAGTTGTCAAACGAATACCTTAGGCTTAAAAATAAACATCAGGATTCTCTTGGCCAGACTTATCTTATGGAGCTTGATTGCTGGCATTGGGCCAGGTATACGGAGAATATTGTCCGTTTGGGCCATCCGGGAGATAAGATCGTTAGAGGAAAAAATGTAGACACGCTTATGCTTGCCCCAAAGGGGAGTAACTTACACTGGGATAATTTTCTTTATTATTCTTCCGCATTTATTTATAAAATATTTAATTTCTTTAAGCGCACGCCACTATTCACATTTCTTTTTTATATCCCGCTATTTTACGTTTTTGTTTTTCTGGTTGTTCTATACTTTTTCGCTTATAGGTTTGGCGCTAATATTGCCGGTATTATAAGTTGTTTATTTGTCGGCTTATGCCCTCTTTTTGTGCCTCGCAGTTGTTTAGGCTGGTATGATAAGGATATTTTAAACCTATTATTTCCTGTTTTAATCTTTATGACTTATTTGCAAGGGTTCGATACCCAGAGCCGGAGAAAGAGATTTTTTTTGTTAATCTTTTCATCTTTCTGGCTAGGGTTATTTTGCTTTACGTGGCTGGCCTGGTGGTTTGTCCTTCCTATACTGATTCTATACGAGTTGTTTAATTTTATCACCATATTCTACGGGTATTTGCGTCATAAGAATAACCGGGATTACAGGGCAGTCTTTAAAAAACATCTTGTCTATCTGTTTTCATTTCTTTTTTTAGGAAGTGTTTGGATTATCCTTTTTTGCGGATTCCAGCCTTTTAAATTTTTCTTTGGTTTTATGATTGATGCTCTTACGTTAAATAAGCCTTTAAATATATCTATCTGGCCTAATGTCTATTCGACAGTGGGTGAATTAAGGAGATCGACTTATCTAGAGATTTCCAGGTCCATCGGAGGCAATATTATTTTTGCTTTATCATTATTGAGTATCCCGGTTGTTTTTTGGTTTACGCGTAAGGATGCCGGATATAAGCGTGGCGCGTCAATTATACTCTTTATTTGGTTTCTAAGCATGTTTTACGCGTGCTTTAAGGGTGTGAGGTTTGTAGTTTTTCTTTCTGTCCCGCTTGCCTTATTTCTGGGGTGGGGTATATCCTGTTTAAGCGATTTTTTTAAGAGGAAAAACAGGCTGGTTACTACGTTAGCCACGGGCTGCCTGGTTATTTATTTATCAGGTCTATTTATAAATAATGGCTTTAAATCTGCTAAGACCATCTATCCTTTGATGGATGACGTATGGTACAGGTTGCTTTCGGTAGTCAGGGAGAATACGCCGCAGGAATCTATTCTGAATTCCTGGTGGGATTTTGGAGATTGGTTCAAGGTTGTAGCCCGTAGGGCAGTTATCTTTGACGGGCAGAGCCAGAATGTGCCGCAGGCTCATTGGATGGCCAGGGTATTTTTAAGTACTTCGGAAGAAGAGGCCTTAAGGATTTTACGCATGCTCAATAACGGTGGCAACGATGCCTTTGAAATTATCAATGCGCGGGTTAAAGATCCATACCGATCGATTTTTATTCTTAACAGCCTGATATCAGGTTCTCCGGGCAAAGAAAAAGCAAGGGGGATTTTGGATAAATACCTTAATAAAGAGGGTGTTGATAAGGTATTAGGCCTATTATTTGATGTTCCGCAGCGGGCTTATTTTATAGTTGATCCTACTCTTGCTTCTAAAATGCACGCGTTTTCTTACTTAGGGAAGTGGGATTTTTCCCGGGTATATCTTATGCAGAGTATCAGAAAAAAAGAGAAAAACCAGGTTATTAATTATCTTGAGGGGTTAGGCCTGAAGAAGGATAGCGCGCAGAAATTATACCAGGAAGCGAATCTTATTGCGGATAAGGATTTGGATAATTGGGTCTCCAGCCGTTATCAATTCTTTAGTGGTATACTCAGAGGCCAAGAGAAGGATAATGTGGTTTATTTTGAAAATGGCTTTATCTATAACCCTAATCAGCAAACCATAGTTTTATTTAATCCTCAGGATGGGCAGTATAAGATACCGCGCAGCCTTTTTATCCTGCAAGAAGACGAGATTGTTGAGATACCCTATCCTAATGCCAATCTGGGTTTTTCCATATTGGTCTTTAAGACTGATAAGGGCTATCAGGCGGTTTCCCTAAGCCGGGAATTGGGGAAGAGTTTGTTTGTGCGCCTTTATTATCTGGGTGGGGTCGGATTAAAGTATTTTAAATTATTTGCCGAAGGCAGGTATGAGAGGGATAATATCAGATTTTTTAGGATACTATGGGATTAGAAAATAGCGAAGTTATCGAAGTTTCCGTGGTTATGCCGTGCCTTAATGAAGAAGAGGCGTTAGCTGTTTGTATCAACAATATTAAGAAGGTTTTTAATAATTTAGGTATCAGTGGTGAGATAATTGTAGCGGATAACGGGTCAACTGACAGGTCTCGGGAAATTGCTCAAAATTTAGGAGCCAGGGTTGTGCTGGAATCGCGCCGAGGTTACGGAGCTGCTTATTTAGCCGGTCTTAAAGAGGCAAGAGGCCGTTATATTATTATGGGGGATAGTGATAATACTTATGATTTTGACGATATAAGCCGGTTTGTTAAGCGGCTGAAAGAAGATTTTGATTTTGTCATGGGTTCGCGGTTTAAAGGCAACATTAAGAAGGGGGCAATGAGTTGGTCGCATCGCTATATCGGAAATCCTATTCTTTCCGGGATGACGCGGCTTTTCTTTCGCACCCGGTTATCAGATATCCATTGCGGTATGCGCGCTTTTACCCGGGAGGCTTACAAGAAGATGCGCTTGAGAACTATGGGGATGGAATTTGCTACGGAGATGGTGGTCTCGGCTTTGCAGAATAACCTTAAAATATCCGAGATTCCTATAAGCTACAGCCCCAGAAAAGGCGAATCAAAACTTTCACCCTTATTTGATGCTTGGAGGCACGTAAGATTTATGCTGCTTTATAGCCCTTTATGGCTCTACTTTATACCCGGATTAATTGGTTTTACGTTTGGATTATTAAGCCTGCTTGTATTGACGCGCGGGCCTTTTTTATTTTTAGGCCGTTACTGGGACCTGCATTTTATGATCTTTGCCAGCATGATATCTATTCTATCGTATCAAGTATTGAACCTAGGCATCTACGCCCATACCTTTGCCATTAGGATGGGTTTATTGAAGTATGACCGCATAACCATATTTATTCAGAGACATTTTAATTTAGAAAAAGGT
>JAHKBC010000152.1 GCA_018825725.1 Candidatus Omnitrophota bacterium | reverse complement strand
CTGATTATTAACAAATTCAGCCAAAATTTAACTTTTTTTATTTTTAGGTAGATCATTTTTGAGCGGGCATATTTCACATTTTGGTTTATTCTTCAAACAGTACTCTTTTCCCAGCCTGACCAGAAGCGCATGGTACTCATTGAATAATTGCACATTGTGTTTCAGATGCCGCATAAACAAACCCTGCACCTTTAGATATTCCGCGTCAGCCTTAATTAACCGGTGGCGCCCAAGTATTCTTTTGGTATAGGCATCAACTACAAAAATGGGCTTGTCCAATGCATAAAGCAAAATGGAATCCGCGCTCTCCGGGCCTATGCCATTTACAGAAAGTAACTTTTCGCGTAAATATAAAAGGCTCTGCTGCTTCATCTTTTTAATACTTCCCTGGTAATCTGCATGAAAAAAATCCAGGAAAGACTTAAGCCGGCGAGCTTTAATATTATAATATCCGGAACTACGGATTAACTGGGCGAGTTTTTCCGTATTCAATTTAACCAGCCGGCCTGGTTCAAGCAGCTTCTTCTTTTTTAAATTATCTATTACCTTCTCAACGTTCTTCCAATTGGTATTCTGGGTAAGAATCGCTCCCACCATCACTTCAAATTTAGTCCTGGCAGGCCACCAATTTTGCGCTCCAAAAAATAAAAAAGCTTTTTTATAGATTAACCGGATACGCTGCTTCATTCCTTTAACGCTAATGGATTATAATTGGAATAGGCGAAGATAGTATAGGTAGTTCCGGCAACTGAGCCGGTGTATTTTCCTTTAGGAGTCATCCAACCATGCCCGGTATCCACAGCATCGCTTGAGGCATAAGGCAAACACCCCTCACCCTGCCCCGAAGGAGAGGGGCTGGAAATAATCATATTGCATAATTCCAGAAGATAATTATAGGCCTTGGCATCATAAACCTTGGCCTTAGCCTCCATGCCTTTTTTATGATAATAGTCTGACATAATCTTAAAAGACAAGACCATCTGGGCTGTCCATTCCGAAGAGACCACGCCTCCCCTAGCGACATGTTTCTGGGGAGCAAAATCAAAACCTCTTATTTTAATATACTGCCCTTGAGGACGGGTAAAATTAACCTCTACCGCGCAATTCTGTTCGGCAAAATCCATAATCCTTTCCGGATCCATACCTAAAGATTCCAGTTTTTGCGGACCAATGGCGGCAATTGACCAGGCATAAGTATCGGTAGCAATAGTCGAATCTCCTTTGCCCCGCAAAATCGGTAAATCTGCTTTATCATAAGTGTGCAAAAGGAGCCATTTTAATACCCTCTCTCCGGCTTGACCATATTCAGGCTTACCAGTAATTTTATAAAGCATATTAAAGAAAGCGTAGGCGTCAAGATTATGCTCAGTAGAATACCAGTCTACGCCCGGGCCTCCGCGTATTCCTCCCTCAGAGTCCTGTTCCTGAATCTGGATAATCCTTCTGGCTATCTCCTCGGCCAAGCCCAGGTAACGGGTATCTTTGCTTTTATTAGTATACTGGATAATCGAAATGCCCAACCAGATATTCGGCCCGCTACGGACAATATACTCTGCCGGAGTACCGTCATTCACGTAATAGGCGTTTAGAAATAAACCCTCGCTTCTTTTGGCTTTTTTAACAAAGAAATCCAGTATTTTAGTCACCCGCTCAAAATCAGAAAAGTAAGCATAGGCCTGGATAACTAGGGCCTGGTCATAGATAAAACCCCAGTTAGCGATATCAGTATCACCTTCAAAACTCATCACCAAACCCGTGCGATAGTTCTGATGAATTGTCAACCAACGGTACATCTTATCAAGATTGGCTTTCTCCAGCGTCACCCTCTTCTGCTCTAATCGCAGGAGATCCTCCGTAACTTTATTCTCCTTCTGCTGAAAGGGAATCAGCTGTTCCTGTAGGTTCGCCTTCTCCTTGCCCAGCTTATCGACCAGTTGATTTAACTCTCCCGTCTTTCTTATTGCCCGCTGTTCTTGTTGCTCAACTTTTTCTTTAAGGTTAAGTTTTTCTTCGTCAATAGTCCTTATGCGTACCTCCAGGGCCTGAATCTTGAATTGCAGATCCTCCCTCTCCTTATTAATCTTACGGATTTTCTGCTTGGCAATATTGGATTCCTGCAGGATATTAACTAACTCCTGGATAAGCGCTTTATTGCCCTGGACCAATCTATAGTTATAATAGGTATTTAACCCCAGGCCCAGGCCCAAGATGATAATTATGGAGACAATGATTGGTAAAAACAATCTTCTGGCCCTGGCGTAAAAAATAATCCTTCTATTTAAGGCCGGAGCAATCTTCTCATAACATAAACCGATCAGCTTCTTTTTTCCCTCTCCTTCGACATCTTCAACCCAGGCCAAACTACAGGCTGCTTCAGCCTGTTTATAGCTAAAGGGCACATCCAACTCTAGAAGAAAATCTACCTTCTTTTGCCTGATAAGGTGCAAAACCTCTTCCTTTAAATTATTCACCCTCAAACATAAACCGCCATTGCTGATATTATTGGTAAAACCCTGCATCCAGTCTGTGACATTCTGCTTGGTATTTACATCTACCAGCATAAACTGTACCGGAATTACAGTATCCAGGCGGATATAGTGCCTGCGCTCAGAGAAACTGTCTTTCTTCTTGGACGCCATTTTATTTAACCTTTTCTAAAATTATTCTTTCCTTTAATTCTTTAGCCAGGCTGCTAAAAGATAATCTAAAATCCGGGTATTCTGCCCTTGTTATAAGCTTCTTCTTCAGTTCAAAACGCTGCTTGAAATATATCTTATTCTCTTTATAGTTATAAGCAACAGTTAATTTAAACCAGGGGTTATCGCGTATAAGGCCTTGAGGCAGATATTTTATCCTTAAATTAGCGGGTAGCTGTATTTCAAAGTAATTCAGTTTAATATCCTGAAAAGCAAGATCCAGAGGGTACCTGCGTTCCTCCTTGGCTACCAGCGCCGCGTCAAGCGCAGCTAACTGCGGCATAATCCTTAAACTCCCGGCTCGGGTAAAATATTCCGGTCCGCTAAAAGAATACTTAAGCTCTACCGGTTTGTTAAGATCTCCCATATTTTCAATTGTGTAGTCTTGTAATTGCGCCCCGATAGAAAGATCCTGAATCTTCTCAATCAACTCTTCGCGGATTAACTCCGGCTGAGTATAAAGAAACCAGTAACGCTGTAATTGCTGGTATACACCCCGGCTCTGAATGGTCTTATTGCCGACAATACTCTCATCGGCGTTCACGCTCAAGCTAAAATTATAATCTAGGAGGTTATTCTCCGCCGAAAGATTAGGTATCTCGTAAATCTCGTATCCATTTTCCTTAAAAATCAAAACCCGGCGGCCCTGGTCGCCAACCGGCAAGTCCCGAAAAGAACAGGTCTCGGCAGTAGGGTCAAGAAATATATACTTGTCTTTTAAAGTCACAACGGCAATACAATGGTTAAAAAGAACAGCGGGAAAATCCTCCCTGAGATTATAAGAATCCCTGGTGCCGATCAAGACCGGCCAGGCAGAAAAACCTGCTTCTTTTAACATAGTCACCAACAGAATCGCCTGGTCTTTACAATCCCCGTATTTATTGCGAAAAGTATCTTCGGCTTGGTGCGGCTCATATCCAGCCTGTCCATATTCTACAGCGACATAGCGTATTTTTTGGGCGCAGAAATTATATATCGCGCGCGCCCTGGATTCGTCGCTATCCAGGCCAAAGATAAGCTCCTTTACCTTTTTTTTAATATGCGCGTCTGCTCTGATTTTATCCCGAAAGAGCCCCTGCCACCAATTATAAATATCCTGCCAGTCTGGAAACGAAGAGATGAGCATAGTGGGATTTATCTCGGCCAATGGCGGCATGCGCGCTTCGGGAATAATCTGGGGCAGGTCTTTAAATGACCAGCGGTAAACCGTCTTATCGCCGCCGATATTTTCCACGACAGGCTCTAATTCCGCTTGAAAATCATTAAACTCCGTATTAATATTCTTAAAGCGTATATTTTTCCCCCTGGGTGTAGTCAGGGTAAAATGCGCATTAATAATCGGCTCATTAGATTGCAGGGTATAAGCAACCACAAAATCCTTCTTATTGATTAACTCATTACGGTAGATTTTGACCTTATACTCCAAAACCGCCCCTTCAGTTACTTCGGGAAAGGATATAATATAAACGCGGGCATTGGAATATAAAGGGAAGTTGAGGTACTTAGAAACATCCCTTAAATGCCGGCTGCCCACTTCAATAATTGAACCGTCGGGCTTGATGGTCCGGGCGAATTCCAACTCGATCTTCTCATAGGTCGAGTCATATTCAATATGGGTCTCGGAAAATTCCTCTTTTCCGCGCTGGTTCAAGATCTTGACCAAATAATGCAGCTGGGAAACTTCGCTATTATCCCTGCCAATCTCAACCTTCTCGTCGGATAAAAGAATAAGCGCTCCGGCTTGCGGGTATTTACTCTCCTGGGGAGCAAGAGCAATTGCCCGGGATACAACGGGAGCAATATCATGCACATTTAATTGAGCTTCTTTTTTTTCAATATGCGCCATCCTTTGTTTGGCGAGAATGCTAAAGTTACTCCCTTTTATACTCGCGTAGGCAGCCAGGGCGCGGTCAAAAAGATTGAGTTTTTCACTTGTTAAACCAACAAAATAAATATATTCATCGTCATCCAACTCGAACTTGCTAAACACTTGATAGGCATCAGTAAAATTACCCAAATGATAATAAGACATCACCAGGTACTTTTTGGCTAAAGGAAAGGTACTTTTTTTAAGTTCAGTTATCGCCTTGTCAAATTTACCATAACTAAAATACAACTTACCTAGCTCAAAATTAAGTTTATCCAGATCCTTGCCCTTGGCAATTAATTCATGGTAAAGGGCAACTGACTGCTGAAATAAACTTTCTGACCCTTGGGCTAACCTTTTAGCCTTTTGCAGGTCGTCTGGCTGGTTGCAGCCTGAAGCTAAACTCAGCGCCAGAAAAACGATCAGGTAAATATTCTTCATACGTTTAATGGTTTGGGTATTCTCATCTGGAATGCTTCTTTGATTTATTCTTTACCCATAATCTCAAGCTGTAATATACTATCTACCCTAAAAGTACGCTCCTGTTTTCTCAAGAAACAATACCCTATTAAATAAAAATTCCTTCCCTGCTGTTTAATCTGCCTGGGAGTTACTTCCCTAAGCGAGATCTCTACCCCCTGACTGGAAAGATATTGTATCTTAATGTTTACCCCTAAGTCAATGGCTTCCTGTATCCTGGCCAGCTTCTGCTTGTGCATATCTTTAAGCGCCGAAGAATTACAGCCAAAAAGGGCAAAAATATAAGCTGGATCGCTTAACTTCTTGCTTTTGAGAATATCTTTAAGCCGCTGAAAGACATCAAAGCTAAGTTCAACATCGGAAAATGCCCGGTGCGACTGTCCTTTATCAATCCCTAATTTCTTGGCCACAAACCAAAGAGCATACCTCTCCAATCCCGGCAACAGCCTTTTAGCCATCTCCAACAGATCGATAGCCACAGCGTCTTCGGGTAAAGCATATCCGGATAATTTTAACTCCTGATTAATAAACCCCAGGTCAAAGGCAGCGTTATAACAACAAAGGCAACTGCCTTGAATAAATGATAGAAACCCCGGCAGGACCTTTTCAATCCTGGGGGCGCGCTCCAACATCGAGAAACTGATCTGGTTAACAAGGTATGCGGCTTCAGAAACAGGCCTTCCGGGATTTATCAGGGTATTAAAAACAGCCAGCTTCTCTTTCCCCTTAAATCTCAGTCCAGCCAACTCTATAATTCTATCTCCGCGCTGCGGGTCCAGGCCGGTAGTCTCGGTATCGATAATAGTAAATTCTATTTCATCTATGTCTATTCCATTAATCATGGCTTCTACGAATAATGTGGGAGGGCACGAGTTTGACCGGACGATATGAGAGTTTTACTCTCTTTAAATTCTCCAACCCCGAATCATCCATAATATTAATATACTGGTATTCCTTCATTTCGGCAACGAACTCCCGAAAGATAAACTGGCTCAAGCCCTTAACGGACAAATCCGTTATTTCGTAAGAGACGCAAAAGGTGTCCTTATTTAATACGAACCCAAATGTAAATGCCTTAACCCTGCCCTCCACCTCAACTACCCTTCCTATAATATTCAGGTATTTGTATGCGCTTAAGATGGTTTTGAGGCAAATTCGGCTATCCTGCAACAGGCCCTGATAGATATTATCCCTGTTTTGCTCAATCCGGTTTTTCATCCATCTATTATACAACTGCAGGCATTGACTCTGGTAAATACTCTTAAAAGGAAGGTATTTAAAACTATGGTTCTTGATGAAATAATTAAACTCGGAACGCTTAGATTTAAAAGAATTTCCCCTTAAGTCAACCAAATCATTCCTGCGGTAAAGGTATTCCGGAAATTTTTCCACGCAGTCATACCCTAAACCGCGATAAAACTCCAAGCTTCTAGCCTCTACATTTTCTATACGCGTAAGGCCGCTTTTGGAATTTAACCTATCCAATATTTCGAAAACCTCCTCCGCTAACCCGTCGGAGAATTTCTCGGTTAAAGGAGGCAGGTAAAGAAAGAAACCGAACTTATCTTTAAAAAAAACGCAGAGCGCATTTTCGAATACAACCCAACTTATCGCAAAAAGATCCTTCCAAACATAGATATTGTCAAAACTATAAGCTGACAATTCATGTTCCGAAAAATTAAGATACTTTTTAAAAACAGCTTTATCTTTGGGGGCCAGCGGATTCAATTTCATCAGAAACTTTCAATTCTACCAGCAGTGCAACGTCTTCGTAAGCCTGGAGAAGCCAGGGATTATCCCTTAAAGTCTTTATCTGGTCAGGGTCGTTTAGGAAATCTATTATGTAGTCGGTGTATTCCTTAAGCCCCGGGGAAGCCAGGTTTTCTCTAACATAGGGACAATTCAGGTCTAGCGTAAGCAATACTTTTTTCTTTCTTAAGTTAATTAGAAATGGGTACAAGCGGCATTCGAACGGGCGCTGGTTGTATATCCTGCACTTATTGGTTCCGGGATCCAGAAGAGGACAGATGTATCCTTCTCCCTCGGGGCTAGGGACGGGTTGAATCTTCTTATCGGCAGAAATCAAGACTACCGGCAGATCTGCTTTATCTATCAGCCCAAGAACCTCTTCGTCTAAAAGGCAGGGTAACCACACCGAATCCGGCTGGCTGAACCTGCAGCAACCTTTGCACCGTAAACAATATTCACTCTCAATTAACTGCTTGGTAATCTGCATTATTTAACCGCGCTGCCTGGGGTTACCTCGCGCTCCGGCATAATCACAGAGATGCCTTTCTCGTCGCTGGCTGCCAAAAGCATCCCCTGGCTCTCTACTCCCCGTAAAACCGCCGGCTCCAGATTATCAATAACAATAACCTGTTTATTTACTAACGCTTCCTTAGTATAAGAGAGCTTGATCCCAGCGACTATCTGCTTAGTGCTCTCCCCCAAGTCAATAGTAAGGACATAAAGCTTATCGGCATTAGGATGGTCCTCTACCTCTTTAATCCTGGCCACCTTAAGCTCTAATTTTTTGAATTCTTCCAGGCTGACCATAAAAACCTCCTTTAATTGATTCCCATTGTATAATTATATACCTTTAAGGCAATTTCCGATATCAATTCTTTGGCTGCGTGCGCAGTCTTATTCCTATGCCTGACTAATACCGTAATCAAAAAATCCCCCCCAGGCGTAAAGACGATACCCGCGTCATGGCAGACCCCTTTTTCCAGGCCGGTCTTGTGCGCCACCGCTGTTGCAACTGGAAGCTTGGCCGGAATGCGGTCTTTCATCT
>JAHKBC010000018.1 GCA_018825725.1 Candidatus Omnitrophota bacterium | reverse complement strand
TGACCAGGCATTAGGAGAGCTCGATCTGGTGAGGGTCAAAAGCGAAGAGTTCAAAGAATATCAGAAAAAGGATTCATGCGTTATAGCAGGCACTGTCAATGAAGCGAAACTGCTGGTGCTTGGCATCAAACAAGGCATCCTGGAACAACTTTTAAAGGATAAAGATAAAAATATCGGCATATTGCAGGACGAAATTTCAAAGAGGGACCGGGATATCAAGATCCAGTCCGAAGAAATTGCCAGGAGAGATCAGGCTATCGAAACCCAGGAAAGAGAAATTTGCTCCCGGGATGAAACCATACGCCAGATAAACATCAGAGCCGAGGAATACGAGAAGACCATAAATGGCCTGCTTCTTGAGCTTAAAAAACTGTCAACGGGAGATTGAGAAACTTATATCATGAGAATTGTTTTTGAAAATACAAAAAATATATCTTCTCAAGTAACTTTTGTGCTTCTTGATTGGTCATGCCGGGAAAGTTTTCATATTTTAGACTTTTTGAATAACCAAACAACCCGGCGAAGCCAATATGAAATAATCTGGATTGAATATTATCATAGGGAGCACTCTGAAATTAAGAAAATATTAAAGAAAAGCCTCAACGAAGAAAGACCGCCGGCATTAGATCAATGGATCGTCATGGACATGCCCGATAATATCTATTACCACAAACATCTAATGTATAATATCGGTATAATGCTTAGTCGCGGTGAGATTATTTCCATCTGTGATTCAGACGCCATGGTCAAACCCACATTTGTCGAAAGTATTATTAAAACCTTTGGAAAAAGTAAAAACATTGTTTTACATCTCGATGAAATCAGAAACATAAGCCGCAAATTTTATCCATTTAATTTCCCCACGGTAGAGGAGATCACCAGGGACGGTTGCATCAATTGGAACGGCACTCAAACCACGGGTCTTCTTAACCGCAAAGATCCTATCCATATCCGTAATTATGGAGCCTGTATGTGTGCTTTGAGAGAAGACCTTATCAATATTGGTGGAGCAGACGAGCATATTGATTATCTCGGCCATATCTGCGGTCCTTACGAATTAACATTTAGATTGGTTAATAAAGGTAAAAAAGAACTGTGGCATGAGGAGGAGTTTTTATACCATACCTGGCATCCCGGCACAGACGGCCTTAATAATTATCTCGGCCCGCACGATGGCCGCAACGTATCCACAAGAGCTCTCCAAGCAAGAGATACCCGCAGAATATTACCTTGGTTAGAAAACAGAGCTATAAGAGAAATGAGGCTCAAAAAGCCGATGACAAAAGAATTGTTATTCTCTCAGCTTATTGATGAGGAATTAGTAGCGCAATGGGAAGTAGATAAGAATAAATTTCTGATATCGTTTGGCAGGATAGCCTATCATAGAAAGGAGTTTATCGAGGCTATTAAGCATTGGGAAATGGTTTCCGGGCCATTAGCTCTCGATGATAATTTTCTGACTGAATTTGGAAGAGCTTATTATTTTAAATCTGAATACAATAAAGCAATGGAACTATTCAATAAGGCCATGGACATAAATCCAAACAACCCGCTTGTCCTCGCAGGTTTAGGCTGGTCACACCTGCAAAATAAGAATTTCTCAGAAGCCAAAGAGTATTTTGAAAAAGCCTTAAAAATAAAGAACTATAAAAATGCCGATGATTCGATTTGCCCTGTTCGCGGGTTAGACATAGTACGCAAAATATCGTTTAAACATGGACTTTCTGGCGGAAACAAAATAAATAATATTTCAAATACCGCAATTATAAAACTTGTCCAACTCGATTTTTCATATCATGATTTTAAGAAAAAAATCGTACTCAGATTTAAAAATAGAGATTTTAGAATTCCTGAAAGCTTAAAGCGCAAAATAAAAACAAATATGATTCTCCGGCCTTTTTTAAATATTTACTATGAAGCCCGGAGCGATAAATCTAAAATAAAAGGGTTATCTGAATATTTAAGATACGGCAGTTATCCATGTGATATACCTGATTTTACTATCAAACCAAACCTGGATTT
>JAHKBC010000151.1 GCA_018825725.1 Candidatus Omnitrophota bacterium | reverse complement strand
CTAATTTTATTACCTATCACCCCTGGTTGAAAGTGCTGGCTTTGCTCTTATCTATTCTCATCTGGCTCTACGTCAATAGCGAACTAAACAAATACTACTACTAATACCCTGTATGATCCGACTAGGAGTAAATATTGACCATATTGCTACGCTTAGACAGGCCCGTAAAGGAAAAGAACCTGATCCGGCCTTTGCGGCGCTATTATGTGAGAACGCAGGAGCAGACTCAATTGTAGCGCATCTAAGGGAAGACCGCAGGCACATACAAGTAAATGACCTCTATATTTTAAGAAAAATCATAAAAACGAGGTTAAACTTAGAAATGTCTATAAATAAGGAAATTGTCGAATTGGCCAGCCAAATTTTGCCTGATCAAGCAACCCTGGTTCCTGAAAAAAGACAAGAACTTACTACGGAAGGCGGCCTGGATATAATAAATAATTTGGTGCAAATTAAAAAAACCGTAGCTAAACTTAAAGCCAAGAATATATCTGTAAGCTTATTTATTGACCCGGAAATAAAACAAATACACGCTGCTCAACAAAGCGGAGCAAATGCCGTAGAGTTGCATACTGGCGAGTATGCGGCAGCTTGTATTCATTTAAGAATGAGGTATCTTAAAAACTTAAAACGCGCTACTGATTACGCGCGTAAACTTAAATTACAGGTCTTTGCCGGACATGGGTTGGATTACCGCAATGTAAAAGGGGTGGCAGGAATAAACGGTATCGAGGAACTAAATATCGGTTATTCGATTATCTGCCGAGCTGTTATTGTCGGAATTGAAAAAGCAGTAAAGGAAATTAAGGATTTAATATTATGATTATCGGCCTTGGCGTGGATATAACTGAGGTAAAACGCCTAAAAACAGCAGTAGAGAAATGGGGCGATACATTCCTAAACAGAATATTCACCAAGAAAGAATTGGAATACGCCAAAAACAGGTCTAACCTTTACCAGCATTTATCCGGAAGATTTGCCGCTAAAGAAGCGGTATTCAAAGCCCTGGGTGACCCAGGACTTAACTGGAAGGATGTCCAGATAACCAATAATAAACAAGGTAAACCACGCTGCGAAATATTCAAAAAAATTGGTAAAATAATTAACGTGCATATTTCCATATCACACGTAAAAACTTATGCGGTTGCCAACGCAATTATTACACCGAAAAGCCGATAGCCATAAAGGAGATTTTGGCCACATATTCATCCTGGCCGGTTCTTTGAGATACTCAGGAGCAGCCATACTTACATCAAACGCGGCAATGCGCTCAGGCGCAGGCCTGGTAACCTTAGGAGTGCCTAAAACAATTGCCCCCGGAATAATAAAAACCAAAACCCCGGAGGTTATGATCTTGCCGCTAGATGAAACAAGTGAAGGCTCGATTGGTTTAACGGCATATATTAAAATCAGGGATTTTATTAAGAAGGCTGACGTTGTGGTTGTCGGCCCGGGTTTAAGCAAAAACCCCTCTACACAGAACTTAATCAGAAAAATAATCGCCAAAACCACTAAGCCCAAAATCATTGATGCAGACGGTATAAATGCTTCGGTTAATCACCTGAATATTCTTAATGGATGCGTCATCACGCCCCATATAAATGAGTTTTCCCGGCTCACAAAGATAGATGTAGCCAGGTTACAAAAAATAAGAAAAATAATTGCCAAAGATTTCGCTTACCGCTATAATGCTGTTGTCGTATTAAAGGGAAAGAATACAATTGTAACTGACAATACAGGCGCTCTTTATATCAATAAAACCGGCAATCCCGGCATGGCTACTGCCGGAAGTGGAGATGTACTCACTGGTATTATAGCTGGGTTTATAGCTCAAGGATTAAGCCTTTTTGAGGCTTCCAAATATGCGGTCTTCCTGCACGGGCTTGCCGGCGACCTGGCCAAGGAAGAAAAAACCGAAAATTGTTTGATTGCTTCGGACATAATTGATAAAATTCCCGAGGCGATTAAATTGTGCCGATAATGCTGGCGTAGCTCAGTTGGTAGAGCTCCTCACTTGTAATGAGGGGGTCACCCGTTCAATTCGGGTCGCCAGCTTAAAATTAATCCAGCCTCTGGCGTATTGGATTAATTTTATCCCGAGCTCTGTGAGGGAAAATGAAAGCCTCTGGCGTATTGGATTAATTTTATCCCGAGCTCTGTGAGGGAAAATGAAAGCCTCTGGCGTATTGGATTAAT
>JAHKBC010000002.1 GCA_018825725.1 Candidatus Omnitrophota bacterium | reverse complement strand
TTATTTTAAAAAAAGGCAGGAGTATTTTTACTAAAATTTAATAATAAAACCTGGCATTTTCTTGCAAATATTCTTCTTTGATTAGCGGGAGAACGAAATCCCGGAATTAAGGGGGAGAGTTTTAGTCACGTTTGAGGCTTTAAATAAAAGCAGCTAAGGTACAGCGCCAGGCACTAATTGAGCTTATTCTTAAACAAGAAGTTAGAGGGTTAAAAGGTAACTTTCTCTTGACATATTCTTTAGGTATTTTATAATCACTTTGAGGAGGAATTTATGGCTAGAGTAATGATTGTTGATGATGCTGTATTTATGCGTACAATGCTGACTGAAATTTTGGTCAGGGCAGGCCATGAGATTTGCGCTGAGGCTACTAATGCCATTGAAGCGGTAGAGAAGTATAGGAAGTTGAGGCCGGACTTGGTGACTATGGATATCATTATGCCGTTGATGGAGGAGTTAGATGGAGTAGGAGCGGTGAAGGAGATAATTAAGATTGACCCCCAGGCCAAGATTTTAATCTGTTCGGTCATGAGCCAACAGTCATTGGTTGTGGATGCCATACGTTCCGGAGCCAAGGATTTTATTACCAAACCGGTTCAGCCTGAAAAGTTGATTGCGGCAGTAGAGAGTGTTTTGCTTGATAAGGAAGATAAAAAATGAAAGAGATTGTTTTAACGTCTTCTCAAAAGGATGCCCTTAAAGAGGTGGGTAATATATGTTCCGGTAACGCCGCTACCGCGCTTTCGCAGCTAGTCAACCGTAAGATCAGTATCGTGGTTCCGCGCATACTTTTTATTCCTCTTGAAGAAGTTCCTAACGTAGTGGGTGGGCCAGACACATTAGTGGCCGGGTTAGTGCTCCGGGTATTAGGAGACCTTCCCAGCACTATCATTTTTATCTTTTCACAAAAAGACGCCGTAATCCTGGCTTCGTTACTAACCAAGAAGAAGGTTTCAGAAGGAAGCATAATCGGCAGCTTAGAGACATCGGCCTTGAAGGAGATCGGTGTTATACTGGCTAACGCGTATCTGGGGGCATTAGGCAGTTTTGTAGGTATGAGCCTGGTTCCTACAGTGCCGGAGTTAATCATTGATATGGCCGGATCAATGCTGGATTATATTTTAATTGAATTAAGTTGTAAATCAGATTTTGCTTTACTGGTAGAATCTGAATTCAAGGAACCCCAGACGTCTATTACCGGGAACTTCTTTCTTATTCCAAATCCAGCTGCCCTGGAGATTATACTCGGGTCTATCACCTAGATGTTATTATACCGCACAACCAATCCTTTAAAAAAATATGCAGGATAGTTACCGCGAATTATTCTTTTCCGAATCACAGGAATATCTGAACATTATTAATAATTCCCTCTTAAAACTAGAAACCAACCCCGCAGACTTGGATTCTTTGAATGAAATCTTTCGCTGCATGCATACGTTAAAAGGGATGTCTGCGACCATGGGCTACGATAAACTCGCCCAGCTCTCCCATCAGATGGAGGACCTTCTGGATGAATTACGTACCAAGAAAAAAAAGGTTACTACTAAGATTATTGACTTGCTTTTTTCTGCTGTAGATATATTGGATAAAATTCTCGCTGATATCAAGGCCAAGCGGGAGGGTTCGATAGATATTGCCGAAATTTTGAATAACATAAAGAAATTCGTAGATTTTAAGGAAGAATTTACTTCCCTATCTTCAAAATCTTCTACCGCGGCAAGTGTCGTTAAGTTTTCTTATGAGGAGGCTAGAAGCATAAGTAGGTTGCGTTCCGAAGACCATAATATTTTTCGTATCGAAGTCGCCCTTATTAGAAACTGTCCGATGAAGGAGGCGCGAGCGTTTCTTATTGTGGTTAATTTAAAGCGTTTGGGTGAGATCATAAAAGTAACCCCTGCGCTTGAAGATTTAAAGCAGGGAGATTTTCTTGATTCCTTCACGATTATCTTAGGCAGTAAAGAAAATAGGCCTATTATTTATGAAGAGATAGTTGATACCGCCGATGTTCAGAGCGTAGAAGTAGATTTGCTGGATCTTTCTCAACTTCCTGCTCCGAATGAATCTGCGGTTGGTTTGGAGAAAATAGCGTTTAAGGCTCCTTCCTTCACGCCCAAGAAGATTCAGAGCATGAGGATTCCTGTTGAGAGGCTGGATAAAATAATGAATTTAATGGGGGAATTGGCAATTGCCAAGATTCGCCTGGTGCAGATTGTCCAGAATTATAAGATTGATAGTTTAGAGGAGATAAGTTTTACATTAGACCGCCTCACTTCGGCGCTGCAGGATGAAATTATCCAAACCAGATTATTGCCCGTAGCTTATATCCTGGATACCTTTCCCCGTATGGTCAGGGATCTGTGCAAACGAAAGTCCAAGGATATTAGCCTGGAAATCATAGGTAGCGAAATAGAGCTTGACCGCGTAGTTCTCGATGAAATAGGCGATCCTCTTATGCATCTTATTCGTAATGCAGTTGACCACGGAATCGAGAATGCCGAAGAGAGAAACACAAAAAAGAAAAACCCACAGGGTAAAATTCAGATTCGGGTTAACCGTCAAAAAGGCCAAATCTTTATTGAGGTTGTTGATGATGGCCGGGGTATCGATTTTGATGTTGTGAAAAAAGTAGCCTTGCGCCGTGGATTGATTTCAGAGAAAGAGGCCCAGGAGATAGAAGAAAAGAAGATACTGGATTTAATCGCTAGCCCCGGTTTCTCAACAGCAGACAAAGTAACCGATGTGTCTGGTAGGGGGGTAGGGCTGGATGTGGTCAAGTCTAAGATCGAGATGTTGGGTGGCCGTTTGGATTTTGAGACTAAGCTTGGCGAGGGGAGCCGTTTTATTCTTACTCTTCCTTTGACCTTGGCTATAATTAAGGCCATGTTAGTCAGGGTAAATGATGAGGTTTTTGCGGTGCCTTTAATGAATATTAGAGAGACTATTAAGATAAACGATGATGAGATTAAGGTGGTTCAGAATTTCGAGGTAACCCGGGTCAGGGAGGAGATTATACCTATTATCAGGTTGGAACGTTCTCTGGCTATACCGCGTTGTGCAAAAGAAGAGCCTGTTAAAGCCGACACGCGCAAATCCTTGGTTATTGTTGAGCACGGAAAAAAAGTTTTAGGCCTTATGGTCAGCCGGGTCATCGGCGAGTTGGATATTGTAGTCAAGCCCCTGGGCTCTTTAATCAAGAGAACCAAAGGTATTGCCGGAGCCACCATTTTAGGCGACGGCAGGGTTGCGCTTATTCTGGATACCATGAACCTTACTTAAAATTTATGGAAAAAATATCGCTAACTACTGAACAATTGGACGCGTTAAGGGAGTTGGGTAATATCGGCGCAGGTAATGGCGCTACCGCCTTAAGCCAGCTTTTAGGCAGAAAGGTTTATATCAGTATATCCCGGCTGCAATTTATGGATCTTAACGACGTAGCTCCTACAGAGTTTATCAATGATTCGAATTCCATAGGTATCGCTTTTGTATTAAAAATGTTGGGTATGCTTAAAGGCTGGATATTAGT
>JAHKBC010000150.1 GCA_018825725.1 Candidatus Omnitrophota bacterium | reverse complement strand
GAAGATGAAGTAAAGGATGCTTATCTAAATTACGCAATGAGTGTTATCGTCGGACGCGCCCTTCCGGATGTGCGCGACGGTTTGAAGCCGGTACATCGTCGAATCCTCTTTGCCATGAGCGAGCTAAGCCTTGACCACTCCAAGCCTTATAAAAAATCCGCGCGTATCGTTGGCGAGGTTTTAGGTAAATACCATCCTCATGGGGATGTGGCGGTTTATGATACCCTGGTTAGGATGGCCCAGGATTTTTCTCTGCGTTATCCGCTAGTGGATGGCCAGGGTAATTTTGGATCAGTAGACGGTGATAGTGCAGCTGCTATGCGTTATACCGAAGCCAGGCTAGCATCTATATCCGACGAAATGCTCGGCGATATTGATAAAGATACAGTTAATTTTGGGCCTAATTTTGACTCTTCTTTAAAGGAGCCGCTTTTACTGCCCTCTAGCTTACCTAACTTGCTCGTTAATGGTTCCAGCGGTATCGCTGTAGGTATGGCAACGAATATGCCTCCGCATAACCTGACTGAAATATGTGGTGCGATTATTTATCTTTTGGATCATCCCGAAGCGGAAATTAAGGATTTGATGCGTTACATTAAAGGCCCGGATTTTCCTACCGGCGGAATCATCTGCGGCAAGGGAGGGATTAAGGATGCATATAATACCGGTAGAGGTAAACTTACGATTAGGGCCAAAGCTACTGTTGAGCATCAGAAGAACGGCAAAGATCTGATCGTAATTACAGAGATCCCTTACCAGGTGCAAAAGGCTTCGCTTGTTGAAGCCATTGCTGATCTGGTAGAAGATAAGAAGCTGGAGAATATTTCGGATATCCGTGATGAGTCGGACAAAGACGGTATGCGCATTGTGATAGAATTAAAGCGCGATGCCGAGAGCCAGATTGTATTAAATCAGCTCTTTAAGCACACACAATTGGAGACTACCTTTGGCATTATTATGCTGGCATTGGTAGATAACCGGCCTCGCGTTTTAACGTTAAGGCAGCTTTTGGATTGTTATGTTGAGCATCGTAAGATCGTTATCCGGCGCAGGACCCAGTTTGAGTTGGACAAGGCTTTAAAGCGGGCGCATATTTTAGAAGGTTTAAAAATCGCCCTTAAATTTATCGATAGAATTATCAAGGTGATTAAGACTTCTAAGACCGTAGATTTGGCACGAGCTAACTTAATGAAGGAGTTTGGGTTTTCTGAAATTCAGGCTCAGTCGATATTAGAAATGCAATTGCAGCGCTTGACTGCGTTGGAGCGGGATAAGATTGAAGCCGAATACCTGGAGCTTTTAAAGAAGGTTGAGTTTTGCCGCGCAATCCTGGCTTCGGAAAAGAAGGTAGAGATGATTATTAAGGATGAGCTGGAAGAGATTAGAAAAAAATTCGCTGATGAACGGCGTACGGACATAGTTGGGGAAGTGGAAGAACTGGAGGTTGAGGATTTAATTGCCGAGGAGGATGTAGTAGTAACCATCAGCCACGGCGGGTATATAAAGCGGCTTCCGGTTAGCTCTTATCGTAAGCAAAAAAGAGGCGGTACGGGAGCTACTGGGGCAGAGGTTAAGGAAGAGGATTTTGTCGAGCATCTTTTTGTGGCTTCGACCAAAGATTATCTTTTAGTATTCACGGATAAGGGGCAGGTGTATTGGGTTAAGGTTTATGAGATCCCGCAGTCCAGCCGTACCTCTAAAGGCAAGGCGATCGTAAATTTATTGCAGCTAAAATCCGAAGAAAAAGTAAGCTCAACTATACCCGTGCGCGAATTCTCTACCGATAAATATCTGGTTATGGTGACCAAACAGGGATTGATTAAAAAGACTAAACTCGATGCTTATAGTAACCCGCGCAAGGGTGGCATTATTGGAATAACCCTGGAGAAGGACGATTGTCTTATTGATGTAGAATTAACCGACGGCAAGCAGGAATTATTAATCGGCACCCGTCAGGGCAAGGCTATAAGGTTCCCCGAAGCACAGGTGCGTGATATGGGCAGGGGCGCTAAAGGTGTGCGCGGCGTTTCCTTGGCCAAAAAAGATGAAGTAATTGATATGATTTTAATCCAGAAGGATGCTACCGTGCTTACGGTTACTGAACTTGGTTTTGCCAAGCGCACCCCGGTTACAGAGTACCGGCTTACCCGTAGAGGCGGCAAGGGGATTATTAATATTAAAGTCACTGATAAGAATGGCGAGGCAGTAGGCCTAAAATCAGTCAATGATAATGATGAATTGATGGTTATTACCCAGAACGGCATGTTTCTGCGCTGCGCCATAAAGGATATTCGCAATACCGGCAGGGCAGCGCAAGGGGTGCGTTTGATCAAATTGCAGGACAAAGACCACGTTTCCTGTATCGCGCCGGTTATCGCCGAAGAAGAATAAATCCTGACCCTTCCCCGTTTCCGAAATACAAAATCTGGGGAAACGGGGAAGCCTGGTCCAGGACAAGAGATGCCTGAAAGTAAGACCGTAGCTACAAATAAAGAATAAATCCTGACCCTGTCGTCTAGCCTGGTCCAGGACAAGAGCTTTTCAAGCTCTCGACACGGGTTCGAATCCCGTCAGGGTCATAAATTTTCCATACAATTAATTATAATTGAAAAATTTATGCCGAAAATGTGTTTGCCGTTAGGCAAACACAGGAGTGTGCTCAGTGTGCGGAATTGTCGGTTATGTAGGCGTAAGAGAAGCCCCACTAATTCTTTTAAAAGGGATTAAGCGACTGGAATACCGAGGTTATGATTCCAGCGGAATGGCTTGTATACTCTCCGCAAAAAAAAAGATTTCTATCCGTAAATCTCCGGGGAAAATCAAGGTTTTAGAGGATATTCTCAGCAAGAGGCCTCTTTCCGGAGTTGTTGGTATCGCGCACACTCGCTGGGCAACCCATGGTTTTCCCAATCAAGCCAATGCTCATCCTCACCTGGACTGTAATTCAGAAATAGCATTAGTGCATAACGGGATTATTGAAAATTACACCCCCTTGAAGAAAGAGTTGCTCAAGCAAGGCCATAAATTTTCCAGCCAGACCGATACTGAAGTAATTGTGCATTTAATTGAGAAGTTTTTAAAGTGCAGCAGCCTTGAAGAGGCAGTAAGAAAAACTGTGCGCAGGCTGGAAGGTTCTTTTGCTATTGCAGTCGTTTCAGCTAGAGAGCCGGATAAGGTTATCGGAGCTCGTTTAGGCAGCCCTCTGATTGTAGGTTTGGGAAAAAATGAAAATTTTCTGGCTTCGGATGTACCCGCGATACTAGATTCTACCAAAGAGATAATTTTTTTAGAAGAGAATGAAATGGTGGTTTTAACCAAAGACACATGTAAAATAACGGATTTTAACGGCCACGCTGTTCAGAGAAAGCCAACTAGAATTACCTGGGATATCTCTTTGTCCCAGAAACAGGGCTACAAGCATTTTATGCTTAAGGAGATTAATGAGCAGCCGGAGATAGTAGAGAATTTGCTTGGCCGCAGGATTAATCAAGAAACAGGGCGTATTATCTTTGAGGAGCAGAATATCCCCGAAGAAGAGCTAAGGAAGATTCGTAATATATCCATAGTTGCCTGCGGTACAGCCTATCACGCCGGGCTTGTGGGAAAATATATTCTGGAATCAGTATGTTCTCTTCCGGTGAGCGTCGAGGTCTCCAGTGAATTCCGCTATAGGGACCTGATAATCGACCAGGAAACCCTGGTAGTTGCTATCAGCCAGTCAGGAGAGACTGCAGACACCCTGGCCAGTGTGCGCCAGGCCAAAAAATTAGGGGCCCAGGTTTTATCCATTTGTAATGTTTTGGGCTCAACGCTGACCCGCGAAAGCGATGGAATAATTTATACTCATGCCGGACCGGAGATAGGCGTAGCCTCTACCAAGGCCTACGTTGCTCAGTTGATTTCCCTTTATCTATTCGCATTTTATCTGGCCAGGGTAAAAGGAATTGCCAATGAAAATAAAATTAAGCATTACCTGGAAGATTTAAAAAAGATTCCTCAGAAGCAAAGAGAAATTTTAAAATCTCAAAGACAGATCTCCAAGCTTGCCCAGCGGCATGCGTATTTCGGCTCATTTTTATATCTGGGGCGGCATATTAATTTTCCTTCGGCATTGGAGGGGGCGTTAAAATTAAAAGAGATTTCTTATATTCCGGCCGAAGGATATGCGGCAGGAGAGATGAAACATGGCCCTATTGCTTTGATTGATGAGTACCGGGCAGTGGTTTGTATTGTCTGCGAATCCCACGTATACGAAAAGATGATTTCTAATATCCAGGAGATTCGCGCCAGAAAAGGCAGAATTATAGTTATTGCTACAGAGGGCGATGATAAAATTAAAGAGCAGGCTAAGGAAGTAATTTATATCCCCAAAACCAACGAATTGTTTTCCCCTCTTTTAACCGCCCTGCCTTTACAGCTTGTTGCCTATCATATTGCCGTTAAAAGAGGTGCCGACGTGGATCAACCGCGAAACCTTGCCAAATCAGTAACGGTCGAATAATGTTGTACATAGTGGCAACTCCTATTGGAAATTTAAAAGATATAACCTTGCGGGCGCTCGAGGTTTTAAAATCCGTAGACTTGATTGCTTGTGAAGATACCCGTCACACTAAGATTCTTTTAGACCACTATCAAATTAAAGCCCCCACTACCAGTTTTTTCCAACATAATAGATTTACTAAAGGGGAATACTTACTTAAACTTCTTAAAGAAGGTAAGGATATTGCTCTGGTTTCGGATGCCGGGACCCCCGGGATACTTGACCCGGGATATAATCTGGTTAACTTGGCTATTAAGAACGGCATTGCCATGACGGTTATTCCGGGCGCAACCGCGCTGGTGAATGCTTTGGTTCTTTCAGGAAAGCCTGCGCATAAATTTTTCTTTGAAGGATTCCTGCCTAGTAAGAAGATTAGCCGGCAAAACCGGCTGAAAGAGCTGGCAGATTTTGACCAGACCATTGTTTTTTATGAATCCTGTCATCGCATTTTGGATACCTTAGAGGATATCCAGGAGGTCTTTGGACAGGAAGAGGTGTTTTTAGCCCGCGAAATGACAAAAAAGTTTGAAGAGCTAAG
>JAHKBC010000149.1 GCA_018825725.1 Candidatus Omnitrophota bacterium | reverse complement strand
CAGCTGACCACACTTGTTCCGCCAACTCCTAATACACGCAGATTAATTACTCCTTGGCGGCTTTTGGCTAATCCAATTTTATCGTAAAACGGAGCCACGTACATGATACTTCCAAGGTTGCGTATATATCCTCCCCTTTCCAGAATAAGGACTCTTTTATTTTTCTGGCTAAGTTCCTTGGCTAAGACCAGGCCGCAGAGCCCTGCTCCTACAATAATATAATCATATCTTTCTTGCATCACTTTCCTCTCTTCTTATTGATGGAGTATCTGAGGATTAGTGATAAGATTTTATTGTCCATATTCGGTATCTTAAAACGGTATTTTTCTAATAAATTATTAGTTATATCCGAGTTAATTTTGGTCTTAAAATTAACCGAAAGCACTGTATCATTTAATAACATCCTTTGGACTGGGGTCAGGTTTAGGGTGGGGAAATCTTTTAATTCTACTGCTTGAGGGGGGTCAAAGCCTATAAGCTTTGCTCCAATATTGAGGATTTCTTCAATAGATGTCAGTTTTCTAGGGAAAGGGTGAAAGACCATATTCCTAACTTTATTCATGGTATTTAAGAGATAGATCGCTTTGCAGGTTATATCAATAGGCACCAGGCTGACATAGCCGTTTTTGATAGGCAGGGATTGAAATATTTCAACTTTACAAAGATTAAGGAATTGGTAGATATGTTTTAGTTGAAAGGTTTTTCCGGATTTGGATTCGCCCAAGACCATGGATGGGCGATAGATATCTATCCATAGCCCCTTCCTTCTGAATTGCTGTACAATTTTTTCAGCTTCAAACTTACTCTGTTCGTAATTGGTATAGAATTTCTGCCTTTTGTAAAAGTCGCTCTCTTTAAAAGTTTTCTGATAATCTCCGTAGATATAAGCAGTGCTGATATGGTTAATTTTTTTAAGGCATCCTTTTTTATGCCATTCTAAACCCAGGTTTAAGATATTTCTCGTACCTTCAATATTAACCTTGTTGATTTGTTTTGATTCTGTTTTTAGGTCGGTAATTGCCGCTGAATGAAAGATTTGTTCAGTCTTGGCTTGTAAGAGGCTTCTATCAGGCCTGCTTAAACCCAGGTTTTTTAGGGTTACGTCACCGTTTAGGACAATCAGGTTGATGATCTTTTTTAAACATGGGCCTCCCCAGAATTCTAATACCGAAATAATCCTCCCTCTGGTATCCTGGCTTTTTTTTCCTCTGGACAAGGCATATACTTTATGATTATTTTCAAGGAAAAGTTTTAATAGATAGGATCCCAGGAATCCTGTTGCCCCGGTTAAAAATATGGTCGGCTGATGTGGTTTGTGATTTGTCATATTTGTAGACGCTTTACATAACTTATTGTAGCCTAAAATGTTACAAAGTAAATATTTTTTTATAAGACTTTAGGGCAGAAATATTTACTTTGTAATTCTTTAAGATATAAAGAGTTGCGCGCAATGTCTATAGTTTGATGCCAAAGATGATTTCGCCTTTGGCTACGATTTCATTGTTGACCCTGGCTGTGACGCTGGCAATACCGACCTTCTCCATGATCTTGCGGTGGGTTGCTTCCAGCATAAGCTGGCTGCCCGGGAATACGGGTTTAAGGAATTTAATATCGGCGTTGCCCAGGTAATAGATAGGATGTTTAGCGGCTATCTCGGGCTTAATGGCGGCGTAAAGTATGATGCAGGATTGGGCCATGCCTTCAATGATAATTACTCCCGGCATCACCGGATTACCAGGAAAATGGCCCTTAAAGAAATAATCATTTATGGTAACGTTTTTAGGCAGACAACCCGTTTCTCCTCTTCGTTAATTTCAACTACGCTATCAATGAAGAGGAATGGGTAGCGGTGCGGCAAGATCTCCTGGATTTTGGTTATATCCCAGATAGCGTTCATTGGCCTATTTCATTTCCTTTTCAAGCAACGCGTAAATATCGTTAAGCGAGCGCATCTTAGGAATTTCGGTTTCAGGAATTGTAACTTTGTATTTCTTTTCAATGCTGGCTACGATTTCCAGGGCCATCATGCTGTCAACCCCTAAGTCATCCACAAACTTTGCTTCGTCTTTGAGCTTAGTTTCTGTTAGCTCGGTTATTTCAGCCACCATTCTTTTGACTTCTTTTTTTATCTGCTCAAAATCCGTCTTGGGCATTATTCACCCTCCCTGTTATATGCGCGCGATATTTAGTATAGCTTTTTTTCCAGGATTTTACAAGTAATTTATGCATAATTACTTTATAAATTTTTTTATTACCAGGCTGGAATTATTTCCGCCGAAAGCAAAGGCATTATTCATGGCAATATTTATTATTTTTTCCCGCTTAGTGTTTGGCACGCAGTCAATATCGCATTGCGGGTCAGGGGTTTCGTAATTTATAGTTGGGGGTATTGTGTCAAATTTTGCGGAGAGGCAGCAGGACACTGCTTCTATAGCAGAGGCAGCGCCCATACTGTGCCCGAGCATGGATTTAAGGGCATTGACCGGGATTTCTTTAGCGCGTTCTTTGAACACATTTTTGATTGCTTGGGCTTCTATCCTGTCGTTCATCGGCGTTCCTGTACCGTGAGCGCAGATATAATCCACATCTTTATAAGAGATACTGCATTCCTTTAGCGCTTTTTCCATTACTTGGGATACGCCTCTGACTTCCGGAGCTGTAGCATGATGTGCGTCGCAGGATAATCCGTAGCCTATGATTTCCGCGTAAATCTCTCTCTTTCTTTCCAGAGCCAGGTCTAATCTTTCTAAAAGCAGCATTGCTGACCCTTCTCCTAACATCATGCCTTTGCGGTTCTTATCAAAGGGTTGGCATTTATCAGTAGCCATGGCATAAAGACGCTGGAAGCCTACAAAGGCAGTGTATGAAAAAGCTTCTGCTCCTCCGGCTAGGGCATAATCTATATCGCGGCTGCGGATTAAATCAAATCCATAACCAATGGCATAATTTCCAGCTGCGCAGGCTGTGGGAAATAAATAATTTTGGCCACGAGCTTTGGCGTACATGGCTACATTGGCTGATATATTATTTGCTGAAGATTGCAGGATTCTGCGGCGGTCAATATCTTTTAGTCCTCCCTTGGCCCAGATTTGCGCCAGCTCTTCAATGGGTTTTTCTCCCATGGTAGTGCCTATGAGTACGCCTAATTTATTTTTGGGCAGAGTCTTTAATTCAAAACCAGCGTCCTGAATGGCTAAAGACGCAGCAGCAATGGCCAATTGCGAAGAGCGGCCTAAAAATTTGACCTTTCTTTTAGGGATGAATTCTTCAGGATTAAAATTTTTAACTTCTCCTGCTCGGTGGCATTTAAAACTGCTCGTATCGAACGAGGAGACTTCATTTATTCCTGAGGCCCCGCTTAGGGCGGCTTCCCAGAATTTTTTTCTACCGGTGCCGATGGCCGAAATAACTCCCAGGCCGGTGACAACTACTCTATTGCAAGCATTCATATTTTCCTATTATGCAGGAAGCATTGTTTCCACCCGGGCCAAAATTATTAATCAAAACATTATTTATTTTTTGAAACCTGCATTTATTTGGAACATAATCCAGGTCGCAGGCCGGATCAGGTTTTTGGTAATTTATTGTCGGGGGAATAAAATCTTGCTCCATAGCTCCGATAGACGCGGCAATCTGCAATGCGCCGGCGGCGCTTACGGTTTCTCCGACCATGGATTTAATTGAACTCACCGGTACTTTAGCGGCTGTTGCACCGAATACCTCTTTAATGGCTGCTGTTTCCAGGGCATCCTGAAGAGGCACGGAGTTTGCTGCTGCGCAAATATAGCTTATCTCGGATTCTTTTAAGCGGCTATCCTTGAGGGTTTTGGTCATAGAACGTTTGAGGCCCTCGGATTTGGGGTTGTATCTTCCGCTGCGGAAAGGATCAAAGAAGTTTTCCACGGCTTTTACTTCGGCGTAAATTCTTGCTTTTCTTTGGTGCGCGTAAGCTTCATTTTCTAAAACCAGCACCGCGCTTGCCTCACCGACTATGATTCCATTTCTGCGTAAATCAAATGGGCATGAAAGTTCCTCTCCTTTTATCCCGGCTAAGAATTCCAATTTATTAAACCCGACAAAAGTTTGGAAAAATAGCGCTTCTACTCCGGCAAGTAATATCGCTTTTGCCCGTCCTGCCCTTAAGAAATCAACCGCATATTTAAGGCCGTCAAGGCTGGCAGTATAACCTGTGGAGATAGTGGTATTAAAACCTTTAATATTAAACCTGATTGAAACTTGGCTTGAGGGCGCGTTAATAGTGGTTCCGGGAAACATAGCCGGATTGACTAACTGCGGCCCGGAGTCCTCTGCCTCTTTATTAAATTCCGCGATATTCCAGATAACTGAAAGCGTGGTTGAGGTTATTATTCCGATATGATCGGCATTATCACCTGTTGTATCCAGGCGGGCATCATCCAGGGCTAACTTTGCGCCAGAACACAGAAGTTTGGTGCTGCGGTCTAAATTGCGCAAGCCTTTTTCTCCCAAGTAGGTCACCGGATCAAAATTAATCACCTCTCCTGCCTGGTGTGTCTTAAATAGAGTAGAGTCAAAGATAGTAATCGGCCGGATTCCGGATATACCATTCTTTAATGCTTTCCAGAATTCATCCTTGCCGATGCCGTTGGGAGCAATTACTCCGATTCCGGTTATGACTACTTTATTATTACCCATATATTTATTTAATAACCAAGCATTCGGTTACTTCGTCTCATAACATTGATAATCCGCCGTCAATGACCAGGGTTTCTCCGGTAATATATTCCGATACGTCACTGGCCAGGAATTTAACTGCAAGAGCTACTTCTTCAGTTTTTCCAAAGCGGCCCAGGGGGATATTTTTAAGCATCTTTTCCCGCAGCGAATCCTTGAGTTCTTTAGTCATGTCTGTTTCGATAAAACCCGCGGCTATTGCATTAACTCGGATGTTGTATCCGGCAACTTCTTTGGCTAGGGCTTTGGTAAAACCGATTACTCCTGCCTTGGAGGCAGAATAATTAGTTTGACGTGGCAGCCCGATAATCCCGCTTACGGAGCTGATATTAATGATATTGCCGCTTTTTTGTTTTAAGAATCCGGTGATCACTGCCCGGCTTAGATTATATACTCCGTCTAGGTTAGTTTGCATGACCTCCTGCCAGTCTATTTTTTCCATAAAAACTAGGGCTTTGTCTTTAATTACTCCGGCATTGTTTATGGCTATATCCAGAGAACCGAATACTTCTTTGGTTTTAGTTACCCAGGCGCACACCGCTTCATAATCTTTAATATCTGCCTGAAAAGCCATAGCCTTAACTTTTATCTTTATGATTTCTTCTTCCAGTTTTCTGGCTTCCGCTTCATTTTTTAGGTAGCTGAAAGATATATTACATCCGCTAGCAGCTAACTCCAAAGCAATCGCTCTTCCTATTCCGCGCGAAGCTCCGCTAATAATCGCTGTTTTATTTTGCAGCATTATCTTCTCCCAGGGCTTTTTTTACCGTAGCCATAAAATCTTTAGTGTCAAAAGGTTTGTAAATGTAGGCTGCCACCTTAAGGTCTACGGCGCACTTATATTTATTTTCGTCTGCGTATCCGGTAATGACTATTTCCGGCATGGGGTCTTTTTGCTCTATTGCCAGGTACTGACGGATAGCCCGGATGGTTTCAATACCGTCCATCTGGGGCATGCGCATATCCAATACCAAAAGATCGAAATTATCGGTTTTGAGCTGGTCAAGCGCTTCGTTTCCGCTTGAGACGATTGTCGGAAGGTATCCTTCTTTAGTGAGCAGTTTTTTCAGGCTTTTGGTAATCATTGTTTCATCGTCGATTATGAGGATTTTCTTAGACATCTTTTTGCCTCCTGCTTAGACTGTTTTCCTGCTCCTGTCTACCTTTGTAGTCAGGGGGAGCCATATAGTGAACCTCGCGCCTTTATTAATCTCGGAATCTACGCATATCCTGCCGCTATGTTTTTCTATAATCGATTGGCAGATAGATAATCCCAACCCCAGGCCTTTTCCCACATCTTTAGTGGTAAAAAAAGGGTCGAATATTCTAGGGAGCAGTTCTTTTGCTATTCCCACTCCGTCGTCTTGTATTTCTATTTTAGACCAAGACTGGTGCTCGTAAACTGATACATTAATTATACCACTTTTATGGATTTGTTTAATAGCATCTTTTGCGTTAATCAGGATATTGGTTATCACTTGTTCTAATTCATTGGGATTGCCCATAATCAGGCATTCGTTTTTGGTTTTTTTTATATTTAGCGTGATACTTTCCTGATCCATCTGAAATTTGAGAAAAGAGACTGTTTTCTCGGTAGTCTGGCGTAAATCCAGCATGACGAGCTCTTCGTTATTCGCATGTGGTTTCTTGGCGTAGGCCATTAATTTCTGGACTATTGTTTTGCAGCGTTTGGTGGCGTCTTCAATCATTTCTAAACATTCCTTATCCGGCTCGTCGCTATCTAATAGCATCTGGACATTGGTTAGTATAGCGGTTAAAGGATTATTTATTTCATGCGCTACTCCTCCGGCCAAAGTTCCGATGGTGGCTAATTTTTCTGCCTGTACCAGCTGCTTCTGGGTTTCACCTAGTTCGCTGGTTTTTTCGCGGACCTCCTCTTCTATTTTTTCGTAGAGCTGGGCATTTTCCGTTGCTAGCGCCACTTCCGGAGCCAGAATATTGAAATTTTCCACATCTTCCTGCCCATACATCTTTGCAGATTTCTTTTCGCCCAGGATGATGACATCCAGGAGTTTGTCTTCTAGAAAACAGGGTACTGCCATGGCTGCGCCTAATTGAAGCATCTCTATTTCCAGGCTTTTTAGGCAGGAGGTATTATCTTCTTGAGAGTTGTATATAATTTCCTCCAGGATAAGCGAGTCTCTATTCTTCTGCATCAGTTCAATGAGTTTATTATGGCAAGGTATGGATTTGGGCTGTTTTTTACTTAAGTCCATTCCTGATTGCAGAATGAAGGCGTTTTGTTTGGCGTCAAAACAATAAATTGCCGCGTTCTTTATATTCACGGCTTCGGTTATAGTTTGACAGACAAAATCCAGCAGTTTTTGTATATTGCGTATACGGGTCAGGTCGACAGCTGCGTTTTTAAGAACCTTCTGGCATTTTTTTTGTTCGCGTAATATCAATGATTCAGCGCTGTTCTTGAGGAAGATGTATATAAAAGGGCCTCCTGTGCCCAGGAGCGCCATAAGAACCAATGGGCCCAACCACCAATTTCTTCCCAGGATTTCAATCAGGAGCAATTTTCCGGATGTAGAGAGGATAAAAGGCGCGCCCAGCACCAGGGTATATACTGCCAGGAAAACACCTGCTCTGGTAATCGTGACTTTTATATCCATCAGGCGGTATTTAATGATGGCATAGGCTAGGATAAGCACATGCACTCCTACCAGGAATGTGCCTATTGGAGGTATAGCTATATTGTACCAGAAAGGATAATTGGTAGCTCCGCCCAGAAAGCCTATTATTGAGGCGATAAATACATATTTTAACTGGTTCTGTTTAAATTCTGATAGTTGGCTGTATCTGCGCAGTATTAAACTCCAGGGATAGATAATGCACCAGGACCAGAATACAAGATATAAGTGATACATGAAACCCGGTTCAGCCCAGTAATTAAATTCAAATTTTGGAACCATTCTTTTTATGAAAAACGGAGTGAAGTCTGAAATTGCGAAGATAATGCCCAGTATATAAGCTAGGTTAACCCACCCTCTCTTTTCTTTATGCATATTTAGCAGGGATAGGACAAAATGCAGGAATGCCGGGCCGATAAAAATAGCGCCTATTTGTAGGATTTGGAAGGATAAAAGTACGGTATCCTTATCATTTTGCGATATGGGAAAATAAAAATAGGCGTATCCCCATAAGGCAATCCAGAAGCTTAAGGCCGCGTAGGTGCGGTTAACTGCTCCTTGCGGTTTTTTGATGAATACGAATATGCCGAACACGGAAGCGATGACCGCGCTGAATAACCCGCTTAAGGAGTAAAAAATCATAATATTCATAGGTATATTTTTTAAAAAAGCTTAGGCATAAGAAAACCTGTTCTTTTTTTGTATTCAGCGTAACGGTTTTTGAAATAACGGACTAAGATCTCTTCTTCCAATAACGCTCGAATAATCAATAACGGGATTATTGTGGCAATGGCAAAGATCAGGGAGAATAAGGCATTGGCAATTATCGGGATGCTTAGTATTTCAAAAATGGTCCCTATATATATGGGGTGGCGCACCAGCGCATACGGACCGTTTTTAACCAGTTTTAAATGTACACTTTTTTTTATGGACTTTTTTGATATAAAGAGGTTCCAGCCAAAACCCAGGGATTTAATCGACCACCATCGCAGGCCTAAGCCCAGGCAGTAGACTATAATACCTTGGATTGAAATAAGCGGAGAAAGTTTATGTGGGCTAAAAAACGCCTCTAGAAGTGATCCATACATAAGCATTATATAGCCAAGGGTCAATGAGATAAAAATCCAATCGAACCTGGTATTTTTTTTCAAAATATTTTGTTTGCTGGTGAAGAAGGTTTCTATAAAGCGCTCTATGGCGATTAAAATCAAAACAAGGGTAAGCAAGGTATTCTTTGGATCGGAAAATGATATTGATACGGCTGCGGTAAACCATATTATTATCAGTAATAACAGTAATGATTTTATTGGTTGCTGCAGGTTCCTGGATTTAAATTTCCTGGTTGAAGCTCGTAAACGCGATTTTATAGGCATGTTTTTTAGCAATCGTTAGTATCTCTTTTGTTTTATTCAGGTCAGGTTTAAAGCCAACAGAGAAATTCCGGTCAAATTTCTTCTCAAGTGTTAACAGTATTGTTTCGGCTATACAGGCAAACAGGTTCCCCTTTCCTATTTGTGGCAGGCTGAAGCCTAAATCAATTGTTTGCGGCGGTTTAATTACGTCGGTATCAATGACCAGAATGTCTTTTCTTGTTAAAGCTATCTTTCGGGTTATATTTCGCGAAGCAGGCATATCACAGACTATTGCCCCTTTTTTAAATGAGTCAGCCGTTGTCTTAAAGTTAATTTCACCTGCGGAAGCGGTGAATATTACGATGTCAGCGCATTTGACTGCTTCAGGCGCGTTAGCCGGGTTTATCTCTATCTGCGCTGTTATATGCTGCGCGAGCAGATATTTGTTTAACTCAATTAAACGCTGTTCATTTTTAGCGATTAAACTCAGCGAAGCCACCTGTCTGGAAAACTCAAGCGAGCAGTTTTGTCCGACTGCATTAGTGGCGCCGATAATCGCAAGTTTCGTATTTTTAAGGTCAATATGTTTTAGGATTGCCGCTTTTTCTATTACTTCCAGTATCGCGGCTGAGCCGAGGCTGGAGCCATTAGTCAATGGTATCTCGCATTGCTTGGAAATCTCCTCCAGGCCATTGCCTATGGTTGCGGCTGCTGCGCCTACTCCAATAATATCCACCTGAAGCCTGCGGCATAGGTCTATACAGAGGGTCAGTCTTTTAACGGCGTCGGTTTCATCTAGCTCTCTAATCTGCTCTGAGAGTAAAGGTAGCGCTATAAAATAACCTTGTATTTCTTCTCCTGCAGGGGATAGAAATTTTCTTGTTTGCGCTATTTTTAACGGCGGAAGCAGGCGCAGCGCTTTTTTTAGGATAATTTTCGGAAGTATCCGGGAGAAAGGAAATTGCTGATAGATATTGTTGAGCTCAACCGGATTTACGATAAATGCGAATTTAGCCATATTATATTATTTTATATTCAGCATTTTTTCCGAGTAGTTGGTTAATTTTGCGCACCTTCTGGATATGGTCTTCGGTTATGGGTTTTCCTGACCAGTAAAAATCCGCCGGCTCAAAACCATGTTTAGCCCCGAGTTGCCTTATTTCTTCAACTTTTTGCGGAGTAATATTTTTGTCCTGGGGAGAATAATTTTCATACCTTTTCTCCAGGGCCAGGATTATTCCTTCGGCATAAGAAGAATAGATTATATCCTGAGCCGGCAGCCCCAGGTCAATAGGAAAATCAATAGGAGTAGGGGATTTTACCAAGCCTCCGGAAAATATCAGTATATCCTCCCGGCTGGAATAATAGCAGACGTTTTTAGGATATCCTACATCGCAGATTATGCTCGCGGGTTTGAACCAGTCAATATTCAGAAATGACGCGCTGGAGTTTGCGCAGGCGATGACTATGTCAGCGGCTTTGACTGCCGCAAGATTATCGGTAGTTGCAATAATCTTTGTTTTATATTTACGGGCTAACTCATCATGTAGGTTCTTTAACTTTTCCTTGTTCCTTCCGGTTATGATCAATTCTTTCACTCTATCCGCCAGTATTCTGGCGCAGGCGCTGCCGATATCTCCTGTTCCTCCGACAATTGTCAAGGTCGATTGGCTAAGGTTCAGCTGTAGGGCCATATTGGCTTTAAGAATGCTTTCTATGACTGTGGCTACGGTAAAAGAATTCCCGGTAGTTACCGGGACATAGATATCATCGCTTATTTTATGGTCGATTTTCTGCGGCACCATAGAAGAAAAATTAGCCAGGGTTACAATACCTACTCCTTTTTTTTCTGCTATCTTGCAGGCTTTGATGACTTTTGAATAAGCTGCCCATTGGTCCTGTTCCAGCATATCCGGGATAAAAGTAGCTATTACAAATGAGCCCTTTACCGAACTTTTATTCTTGGAGGTAAAACTATCAATATCGCAGAGCTTAAATGAAGGAGCGATTTGATAGAGCTGTTGTAGGAATGCCCGGGAAGGTAACTTAAGTTCGGGATTAAGTTTAAGCAGGCCCTTCTCCAGGTGGCAGTAATTATAAAAATGAATAATAATGCCGAATCCGGATATTTTTTCTATATTGCCCTGGCGGTAACTGCTGTAACGCGTTGATATAAGCCTGCGTTCAATAGCATCAAGAATAGCCTCAAAATTTTTCGTTATTAGTTTGCGTACATACTCATTGGCAAATTCATTGATTGCCGGGATGCCGACTTTAAGGCTGATATGTAATTTTACAAGTGTTCCTTCGGGAAGGTTTGCGAATGTCCAGATACCTCGGAATTCTTCAAGGTCACCTTCGATAGCCTTGAAATAAATTGCATTCTCCTTAAGCGAAAGAGTGTCTTCTTCAATCCATCTAATCGGTATATTCTCAAGCTTGATTGACCATCGGGTTTGCATTACATGGCGTTTTTTGAGGATTACCGATGATTCTTTTACGCAGGGTACATACGAAGGAAATTCCCAGACTTTTGTCAGGAGGCGGATAATTTTCCATTTTTCAGCCTGGATAATTTTTGATATTTCTATTTCGATAAATTCGTTATCGGGCATTTTAACATTTCCTTTATAGAATTTCGGATACGAAAAATCCCGTCTTGCAAATACAGCTCGTCTATACGTTCATCAAACTCTTTAGTCAGATAGATAGGCCGGCCAATCTTTAATTTAATCGGGCGCATCTTAGGGAAGCTGTTGCCAAAAGGAAGAGATTCAAATGCGCCCAATATGGCGCAAGGGACTATTGGGCGGCCGGTCTTATAAGCTAAGAGTGCCGCGCCCCGCCTGAATTCTTTAAGTTTTCCGTCGCGGCTGACTCCGCCTTCGGGAAAAAGGCCCACATTTTTATTTTCTGATAAGAGTTTTACCGCAATCGATGATGCTGTTCCGCAGGGAAAGGTCTCTACCATTTTTAGAAACCACCCCATCCACTTGATTTTATAAATGTCCCTTAGGGCAATGCAGTAAATCTTCTTGCGCACCGCTGCCATGATTACCAGTGGGTCGAGAAAACTAAAGTGGTTAGCCACTATAATAAAATTGGTTCGCGAGGGAATATTTTTCAATCCCTCTACTTTTAATTGAAAAAAGGTTTTACCGATTACGGAAAATAAGATGCTGAATATCCAATACCACATAAGGTTATTTTTTATCAAACAATTCGTTATTTTTGCTTTTTTTGTCGACGGAAGAGGCGCCGTGTTTCTGTTTTATCCACCTTTCCAGGTATTTACTGTAAAACCTCCAATCTGTCCCGATTTTAAAAGCTGGAATCTTACCTTCACGGGCATAACGGT
>JAHKBC010000148.1 GCA_018825725.1 Candidatus Omnitrophota bacterium | reverse complement strand
TAGTTTTGTTGATAAAATATCTTTTAATCTATCTGCCTTTATTTTATGCAATAAGGAAATAGCTACTGTTAACGCCCCTCCTCCCAGGTAGGCTACGTGATAAGCAGTTATGCTGGCATGCCGAAGATAGCCTTCACCATCCGAGAATTTCATACCTGCATATTCTTCTGTTGCTACCCGAGAGATATTTTTAATGACTTCTATACCGTGCGTATCTGTAGGATGATTGTATTCATATATTTCTATAATTTGGGATGGCGTTACCTCCTCCTCTATAGGTGAAGAAGAAACTGACTGAATACTTGTATTATTTACGCCCCGCTGGAAAGGAAGGAGTGCTCCCCACCAGCCACGGAAGGTAAAGCATTGTCCTTTAATGAATTCTTCCCAACGGGGCATAAAAGCGTGGCCTAAAGGCGAGCTGGAATGATTAGAATTACTTATCGGGCTGCTGGATTTTCCGCCATTGTCGAGGGAGATATCTTTATCGTCTCTTTGGTCTGTTTGGGTTTTAGGACGCGAAATACGGCGAGCCTTAGCCTCCTCTATTATTTTCTTTGATGCCTCTCTTTCTTTCGCGCGCCTCTCGAGCTCATCTGGCCTTACCCAGGCAATACATTTTAAAGTATGCACTAGGGCCTCTTGCGCCGAGCTAATACCAATTCTCATCCTACTGATTAATAAATACCAGAGAATTTCCCTTTGTCTATCCGGAACAAGCCTAAAGAATGAAGCATGGATGAAAACGGTATTTTCTGGATATTCCTTAGAGATATTCTGGCCCAAATTATCCGCGGCAATATAGCCCTTGGTCAGAGCTAAATTAAGACTAATTACCAACGACCAGCTTATTTCAAAATTATAATAAAATTTGCCGTGCCATTCAGTAGTATAGCAATCAAAAATTTGTTTTAGTTCTTTTAGTCTCTTTGCCAAAGTTTCGCCGTGTTCTTTCTTCCAGAATGCCAAAGGATAAGGAGCCCATAAAAGCAAATCCCAACCTTTCGCCTCTACATTGGCTAAAATCATGTCTTGAATATGAAAAGATATATCGTATTCTTCGCCTACCTGCATACCGATGCCATCAGGAACAGCCAGCGGGAAGACATTAGGAATAGGGATGCCAAACGCCCTGCTGTTGTCAAAGGACTCGTTTTCTCGATACGGCACAAACTCCCTTCTGTAAATTTCATCGTATTGCCCTGACTCGTTGGTGTCGTTTAGGAAGCTTAACAGCCTGATGTTGCCTTCCTTTACGATATTAAACATCGGCTTGCCTTTCCTTAAGCCGAATTCGAATATTTCATTTACAAGCTTAACTAAGCGAATAGCTGGAACCTTACCTTTATACCTAGGGTTAGGGATAAATTCAGGGCGACCGTCTTTTCCTTTGACTACCCAGTAAGGAGCGCCGTTGTGGAGTTTGATGTATTTAAAGCTGGATTCGGCATTAGTTGAGACCCAGTCAGTCATTACAAATGGGGTGTTGCCGATATTGATAGTGATATGCTGGTATCCCGGAGGGAATAACACATGGTCACCGGGTTTAGCAAAGACTGCCATTACGTCTTCTACCTCTTCGTAACCCGTCTCATTGATAGCTGAGTCCTCTTCCGGCTTGGGGTGCCTTACCTTAAAGAGCAGGAAGATGTTTTGGCCAAAGTTATTCTCATAGACTTCAGGTAAATTAGTCTTATGGTGGTGGCCCTCAGTACGGATGTATTCCTCGTAACGAGTGCCATTGATGAATGCGGGAATAGTTCCGGCGGGTAAGACTGTAACATCAGGACGCAGGTTGCTTGCTTTGATGGTTTCCCAAAGCTCCTGATCGTTCCAGTAAGGCCCTTGCTGGCCACAGTAAAGGACTGCCTCAGGATTGCCGTATTCATTCAGGTCCGGTTGCTGAGTAATGTTTCCTGCGCCATCTGTATATTGATGGGCCATCATCAGACTCATCCAGAGAGGTGCACCGGACATGGCATTAGCGCCAAAGGTCTTAAACCAGTACTGCACCCAAATTTTGGCCTCAGGGCCATAAATTACATCCATAGTCTTCATATCAACATAAACCGGCAGGCCAACTTGCTCAGAGAGGTCAATACACCCAAAGAAATCAATTGTCTCCTTTAAAGCCTTATCCTCATTAGATTCATTATTGGCTATATGCGAGATTAACTCATGGTA
>JAHKBC010000147.1 GCA_018825725.1 Candidatus Omnitrophota bacterium | reverse complement strand
GTAATCGGCATACTCGGGATTTTGTCAGCCTTTGAGCGGGAGCTCACCGGTGAGCGCGTGAAAGCTTCCTGCATAGCCAGGGTAAGGCAGGGTAAATGGGTGGGAGGCAACGTACCTTTCGGATATAAATTAATGCCCGACGGCGATCCATTGCCGAACGGAAGACAGCCTCACAAAATCATTATCAATCCTGAAATAGGCCCGAATATACGCTTCATATGGGAAATGGCCGCGGCCAATAAATCGCTCTACGATATTGCCCATGAATTGATGCGCCGGGGAATAAAAACACCGCGCGATAAAGTATGGCGCAAACAAACCGTGGCCTGGCTCATAAAGAACCCTTTTCATAAAGGCTACATAAAATACAGCGATGAACTCCACAAAGGTAACCATCCCGCGCTCGTGGATGAGAAGCTCTGGGAAAAAGCCAATAAGATGCTGAGCGTAAAAATGCCCGGGCACCGTTTCATCAAACGGCCCCGGGAATACATATATCTTTTGGCCGGACTTCTTAAGTGCGGCAAATGCGGCAGTCACTATGTCTGCGAAAGCGGCAACGGCCACTCCGAAAAATTCTATTATTATGTCTGTGGAAGATCCAAACAGAAATTAGGCTGCGATGTATCTCGATTCTCTGCCAAAGGATTCGATAACGCATTGATCGATTACTTCAAGCGCGCATCCAAAGACCAGGAAATCATCGTAAAAGCGATCGGCGAGGCGATCCTGGACTCCCAGATAAAATTGGAAAGCCTTGAAAAACTAATCAAACCTCTTCAGAAGAAACTGTCAGACGCCAGGGAAAAAGCGAATAAGCTTCTTGAGCTGGCGATGAACGGCAAGGTGTCGCAGGGCAGGACATACAAAGACAAGATGACCAAACTGGACGATGAGATATTCAGGCTGGAAGATGAGCTGGAAAAACTACAGGCCAAAAAGAACGTCGCTCAAATAGCCGCGCATTCCGGAGAATTTCTGCACTCAAACCTCAAGCTCGCCATGCAGTATATCGAGCAGGCCCCTCCGGACGCGCAGAAAGCCCTGATAAGGGCCCTTATCAAAGAAATAATAGTCTATGAGGATCAGATAGAAATCAAGATGTATATCGACCAGCCCGCCATGGAAAGCCTCTCCTGCACACTGCCAGCCGTAGAGCACGGGAAACCTCCCCAAAATGAAAAACGCCCTACAGATAACTGTAAGGCGTTAGTCCCCACTGCATCAAGCGGATTTGGTTCGCCTGAGCGTCAAGGTTGGCTGCCCCCTGTGGATTCGAACCACAATTAACTGATCCAGAGTCAGTCGTGCTACCATTGCACTAGAGGGCAATTGATCTAAATTTTACCAGAGATTTTTCCTGAACCAAGCATCCGCATTCTTAATCCAATTCCAGTCCTTTTTGGCGCCTTCGGCAAACCCCTCGCCTGCGTGTTTAACCATCCCTGCGCTTCCTTCAGCTGTATTTTTTACCCCCAGGTACGTAGTCTGACAACCGCTGGCAATAAAAAAACAACCTATTAAAATAATGAACCAGGAAAACTTTCTCGCCATCGTTAACCCCCCTTTGCCAAACGCAATAATCTTTCTTTAGTTCGTTCTTTACCCAAGTGATTAATTACTTCAAATAACCCCGGACCCACAGTCTTGCCGGTTAAAGCCACCCGGATAGGATGTATCAAGGCCTTGGATTCTATGCCTAACTCCTGAATTAGCTCGCGAAAACTCTCTTCAATACTTAGAGTATCAAATACTTTCAAATTATCAAGCCTTTCTATAAAGAGCCTGAATTCCCTGGATAAATCCCGGGATAAATACTTTTCCTTAGCTACAGGATCAAATACAACTTCCTTTAGAAAAAATGCGTCAGCGCGCTCAGGAAATTCATTCAAGGTAGTAAGCCTGGGTTGTAGCAACTTTACAGTCGACACAGTATATGCCCTATCCAAATTTTCCTGCTGGATAATCTTCTTCTCTAACAAGAGCGGGATAACCAGGTCCGCAATTTTTTCTGCGTCTGCGTTCTTAATATACTGGTTATTCATCCAGTCTAATTTGTCCAGGTCCAGGACTGCGGCTGTTTTATTCACGTGTTTGATATCAAAGAGGCCAATTGCTTCTTCTATGGGGATAATTTGACGGTCTGGCCCAGGGGCCCAACCTAAAAGCAAAAGATGATTCACTAACGCTTCCGGTAAATAACCCATCTGACGGAATTCCGAAATAGCAGTCGCGCCTTTTCTCTTAGAAAGCCGGCCTCCCTCCTTGGCCAAGATTAACGGTAGATGCGCAAATTCCGGCAAGGCAAACCCTAAGGCCTGGTAGAGTAATATCTGTTTAGGGGTATTAGAGATATGGTCATCGCCTCTTATGACATGGGTTATCTTCATAAGCGCGTCATCTAAAACACAGGCGAAATTATAGGTCGGGGTTCCGTCAGACTTAATAAGCACCTGGTCTTTAATCTCTGAGGCGTCAAACTCAATCTCACCACGGATTAAATCCCGGATCTTTATTTTCTGCGGGGTTACTTTGTAGATAATTGCCTCGTCCGAATCCAAAGAGAGTTTTTCGGTATAAGCTAAACCTTGCTCTAAGAGCTTTTGGGCATATTCGCGGTAGAGATCAAACCTCTTGCTCTGATAATATATCTCATCCCACTCTAAACCCAGCCATTTCAAGCTATCTAATATTTCATCCAGGTATTTGGTTTCCGAACGCAGCTTATCCGTATCCTCTATTCTCAAGACAAACTTACCCTTTTGGTTGCAGGCATAAATCCAGTTAAAAAGGGCAGTGCGTGAGCCGCCTATATGCAAATATCCTGTGGGGCTGGGAGCAAATCTTACTCTTACCATATTCATAATTTATAACCCGATAACTACTAAAATTATTTTGATACTGACAACAGCGCCAATTTGTTTATTCCAAAAAGCTCTTGTTTGTACCCTTTGGCCATATTGCGAATGACTTCAAGCAGCGTAGCCATCTTAACTGTTTTTTTCTTAGCCGCATAAGCGCCCAAAGCAGCCATATTGGCAATTTTTATATTGCCCAGACGGGAAGCGATATCAGAAAAATCATGCTTGAGGATTAAAAAATTTCCCTTTAAGCTATCTTTAACCAGGGAGCTATTTAAAATCACGAACCCTTTATTTTTTACTCTATTTTTAAAACGTAACAGCGAGGGATTATTCATGATAATCAGGGTGTCGGCCAGATCAATCCAGGGCGAGCCTATCTCTTTATCGGCCACCGTGACCATACAATAGGCTGTTCCGCCGCGAACCTCCGCGCCATAACAAGGTAGCCAGGTAACAAATTTATTCTCACGCATAGCTGCCTCAGCCAAAACCTTACCCATAATCATGATTCCCTGTCCACCTGCTCCGGCTATTATAATTCTTTCGGTCATATTGAACTCTTTATAAATGAATTTATTTTATTCTGCCCAAAGGAAACTCTTTAGTCATAACTTCTTTCATCCAGTCAAGGGCTTTGACCGGAGGCATGTCCCAATAAGTCGGACAGCTGGATAAAACTTCAACCAGCGAAAATCCTACCCCTTCTATCTGATTCTGAAATGCCTGCTTTATGGCCTTCTTGGCTTTATTAACCTCTTGCGGATTATGCAGCGATACGCGTTCGATATATTTTACCGAAGGTAAACTCGCTAATAATTCTGAGATCTTTAAAGGATATCCGTGCAGCGTAGGATCTCTCCCTTTAACAGTCGTGGCTGTCTTTTGGCCAAGCATAGTCGTAGGAGCCATCTGACCGCCGGTCATGCCATAAACCGCATTATTGATAAAGATTACGGTAAGATTCTCTCCGCGGTTAGCTGTATGAATTGTCTCAGCTGTACCGATAGCTGCCAGGTCACCGTCTCCCTGATAAGTAAAAACTATATTCTGAGGCTTAAGCCTTTTGATAGCCGTAGCTACGGCCAACGCCCGGCCATGCGCAGCTTCTGAACAATCAAAATTCCAATAATCATAGGCAATCACCGAACATCCTACCGGAGCAATGCCGATAACCTCTTCTCTAATACCCAGCTCATCCACTGCTTCGGCGACCAACCTGTGGGCGATCCCGTGGCCGCAACCCGGGCAATAGTGGGTTTGCTTATCTTTTAATGCCTGCGGACGACTAAATACTTTTTGCATATTTTATGATTTCATCTTCAGAGAGTATCCCGCCTCCGGAGCGGCCAAGAAATTCAACAACTGCCCTGCCATTAACCGCTAATTTTACATCCTCAACCATCTGGCCATAGGACATTTCTAAAACTAGAAATTTTACCTTAGGGTTTTTCCGGACTACCTGGCCGAATATTTCCTTTGGAAAAGGCCAAAGCGTTATGGGACGAATAAACCCGGCTTTTAGTTTTTTATCCCTTAAATTCAATAATGCCTGCTTGGCAATCCGGGCCATGGAACCATAAGCAACCATGATAAGTTCTTGAGCCTGGTCTAAAAACAAGCCTTCATAACGGGCCTCTTTGTTTTCTATCTCTCTATATTTATCCTGCAGCTTAAGATTGAATTTCTCCAAATCCCCTTCAGCCATAAAAAATGACTTAACAACGTTCGGTTTACGGCCTTTACACCCGGTTAAGGCCCAGGGCTTTTGGTTCTTAGTTTGTGATTCGTGGTTCGTGGGTTTTATGATAAGAGGTTCCATCATCTGGCCTAACATCCCGTCACCTAAGACTATTACCGGAATGTGATATTTATCCGCAAGGTCAAACGCCTTGAACATATGCTCATAAGCCTCCTGCACCGAGGAAGGCGATAAAACAATACACCTGTAATCTCCGTGTCCACCTCCGCGGGTAGCCTGAAAATAGTCTGACTGCGCAGGAGCAATATTACCCAGGCCCGGGCCTCCACGCATGATATTAACGATAACACAAGGCAGCTCTGCTCCGGCCAGATACGATATCCCCTCCTGTTTCAGGCTCACGCCCGGAGAAGATGATGAGGTCATTGACCTTGCTCCGGCGGCAGAAGCTCCGTAAACCATATTTATCGCTGCCAGCTCTGATTCTGCCTGAATAAATACCCTGCCCATCTCTATCATGCGCTTAGACATACAGGCTATCAACTCATTCTGGGGAGTAATGGGGTAACCGGCGTAAAAAAGGCAGCCAGCCTGGATCGCCCCTTCGGCAAGCGCCTCGTTTCCTGTAATCAATATCTTTTTTTTAACCATGGCCTACTCTAATTATTTACAATCCTCTTGTCCTATTGCTTTTATTACTAGTTACTATTATTTATACACCTCGATGCAGCAATCCGGACAAATAATCGCACACATGCTACAGCCGATACATTCTGCGTTTTCCTGGAATTCAACCGGAGTGCATCCTCTTTTATTCAAATGTTTGCTTGGTTTAATTGACCCCTTAGGGCAGAAATGAATGCACAAAAGACAACCCTTGCATTTCTCCTGCTCGATAATTATTTTACCCATATTTTGATTTCAGATGCGTGCGCCCAATTCTTTTTTAATCTTTACGGCAATTGCTGCCGGGCTTAACCCATATTTATCCAACAGGAACTCCCTCTTGCCGTGAACGAGAAATTCAGAGGGCAAGCCTAACCTGTATACGGGCCTGCCGATACATTCGCTTACTGCGCTGCCAAACCCCGCTTCTATAACTCCCTCTTCAACCGTAAAGATAAATTTATGCTCGCGGGAGATTTTCTCGAACAGCACCGCGTCCAGTGGTTTTACAAAACGCGCATTCACTAATGTCCCTTTGATTCCTTCTTTTTCTAATAATTTAGAGGCTTGCTGACAAACACTAACCATACTCCCCAGCGCCAGGATAGCATAATCTTTGGCTTCCTGCAATACTTGAGCTTTTCCTAATTCTAAGGGCAGGGCCTTAAAATCCAAAACCGGACAACTGGCCTTGGGATACCTTATAACTACAGCCTGCTCTTGATTAACAGCAAACGCAAGCATGTCCTCTAGTTCCTGGGCGTGCGCTGGAGCCATAATGATTAAATTCGGCACGCTTCTTAAGTAGGTAATATCAAAAATGCCCTGATGGGTAACTCCATCGTCGCCTACTATACCGGCCCGGTCTATAATCAGGACTACCGGAAGTTTATTCAAGCTTATGCACTCGATAATCTGGTCATAAGCCCGGGCAAGAAAAGTAGAATAAATAGCCACAACCGGTTTAAGCCGGTTATTGGCAACGCCACTGGCAAAACATACCGCATGGGCCTCGGCAATCCCCACATCAAAAAATCTCTCTGGATAGGTATCTCTAAATTTATCTAACCCTGTGCCCTCGGGCATAGCAGCGGTAATAGCTACTATCCTAAAATCATCTTTGGCTAATTTAACCAGGCAGTCACTAAAAATATCGGTATAAGTTGTTACCGAGGGCTTGGTGGATATTCCGCTGGCTATGTCAAAGGGGGCTGCGCTGTGAAATTTAACCGGGTTCTCTTCGGCTGGTAAATAACCTTTACCTTTTTTAGTCACTACGTGCAACAAGAGCGGGCCGCTTAAATGCAGGATATTCTTTAATGTACGGATAAGAACATGTAGGTTATTTCCGTCCAGGGGGCCAAAATACCTAAAACCCAATTCTTCAAAAAACATCCCCGGGATAAAAAATCCTTTAAGGCTCTCTTCAAACTTGTTAGCCAGCTTTAAAATCCGGCTGGAACGCGGTACTCTTGAACGCATAAAAGTATCAAAGGAACTACGAAAACGATTGTAGATAGGAAGTGAAATTATTTTATTGATATAGGTGCTTAATGCCCCCACATTAGGCGCTATGCTTAATTCATTGGTATTGAGCACAACCAACAAATCTTTTTTTAAATGCCCGGCGTTGTTCAGGCCTTCAAAACAAAGTCCGCCGCTTAAAGAGCCGTCTCCAATCAATGCCGCTACCTTAAAGGCATCCTCTGGCTTGGATTTATCCTGGCTGCAGGCCAGACCTAAACCTAAAGATATGGCAGTAGAACTATGCCCGGTAGTAAAGGAATCATGCGCAGATTCCTCTTTGGAAGGAAATCCGCTTACGCCGCCATACTGCCTAAGGGTAGGAAAATCCTTATTTCTTCCGGTAATAATCTTGTGGGCATAGGCCTGATGCCCGACGTCAAAAATAATCTTATCCTTAGGAGTATTCAGACAATAATGCAAGGCAAGTATAACCTCTACCGACCCCAGACTAGAGGCAAGATGTCCGCCGGTGACCGAAACTACACTGATCATCCTCTGGCGGACCTCTTCAGCCAAAAGAGGGAGCTCTTCAGGTGTAAGTTTTCTTAAGTCTTCAGGGGTATTAATCCGCTCTAAAAACATTATCCATCCTACTCCTTACTATCTTTATCTTCAAAATCTTCTAATGAGAATTTCCCTTCTTTTTTCATCAACAATTCCACTTTGCGCTGAGCCTCATTAAGGACCACGGAGAGCCCCTGGGCAAGCTTAACACCTTCTTCGTATTTCTTGAGAGATTCTCCCAAGGTCAATTTACCGCTTGCCAAATCATCCACAATCTTCTGCAGGTTTTTAATATCTTCTTCAAATGTCTGTTTCTCTTTCATCTTTGATAACCTCCTCGACCGTGCTTAAAAAAGAACCCTTCTCCAATACAGTCTTAATTTTATCGCCTTTTTTAAGCCTCGCGGCATTTTTAATAATCCCCGTCTCCGGCATAAGCATGCTCAAACTATATCCCCGAGAGAGCACTGCCAGTGGGCTCAAAGCTTCCAGCCTCTGAATATAGGCCGATGCCCTTTCTTTTATTAACTTAAGATAATTAACCATATTATTTTTTAGTGCCGCGCTTAGCTCATCAACCAGCTGCGCTTTTTCTGAGAGCCGGTCCCAGGGGCTCTTCAGGCTGTGGCGCAAGGTAGCCAGCCTGTTATTAAGGCTGGCGAATAACTCCTGAACGGAAAATTCCATTTCGTGTTTGAAACTATCGATATCCGCCAACAAGGTGTTTTTCTTATCAACCATAATTTTTGCCGCAGCCGTTGGAGTCTCTACAAAAATATCAGCTGCTAAATCCGCCAGCGTCAGGTTTATCTGATGCCCGACTGCGGAAACTACCGGTATTTCGGAAGCAGCTATCGCCCGGACCACTGCCTCTTCATTAAAAGCCCAGAGGTCTTCAATGCTCCCGCCTCCGCGGCTAACAATAATCGCGTCAACTTTTTTAAATTTATTAAAATCGTTAATACCTTCGGCGATCTCCTGGGCTGCCGACTCTCCTTGCACCCGAACCGAACGCAGTATTACATCCACACAAGACGCGCCTCTTTTTAATATCTGCAGAATATCCCTGACTGCAGCACCACTTCCCGAAGTAACTATCCCCACGCTAAAAGGCATCAGCGTAAGCGGTCGCTTACGCCCGGGGTCAAAGAGCCCCTCTTTAGCTAACTTTTTCTTTAACTGCTCAAGGGCCAGCTGCTGCGCGCCTATTCCTTGAGGCTCCATCTTCTCGACAATTAGCTGGTATTGCCCGCGAGGAGAGTAAACGTTTATCTTGCCAAAACAAACAGCCTTCAAACCGTCTTCTATCTTGAATTTTATATCCTTATTCGCCCGGCTAAACATGGCTGCGGCCAAAACCGCATCTTTATCTTTCAAGGAAAAATAAAAATGCCCGGAGGAGTGAGCTTTAAAATTAGAGACTTCACCTTCTACCCAAAGGCCGTGAAATGTGTTTTCTAAAATCACCTGGATATCCCGGGTTATCTCGGAGACGCTGTAGATGTGCCGGGATTTTTGGTCTTCGCTTAAGAAGAGGTCCGGTGAATTACGCTCCATCTTTTTATTGGGTTTGGTTGGTTAAATTAACTGTATTATTAACGGCTGCGCCGGCAGTAATATTTTCAGGCAATACTGTTTGGTTGGCTTCTACGCTAATATTCGCCAACTCAGTAGTAGTGATATTTTTAATTCCGGCCTCGGAAGTTTGGTTCTCCGCTAAAGAAACAGCCGATACCAGCGGCTCAGCCGGTTTCTTTTCCAATACAATCATATTCAGGGAATAGGGCTTAAGGGATAAAACTTCTTCATAGAGCTGCCCGGCGTCTATTTCTTTCTCCTCATTAAACGTAAAGCCACAGTCAAGGCTGCAAGAAGAATCTAAAACATACTTAAGATACTTAAACTTTCCTTTCAAGTTTTTAATGCTTATTTTTACATCCCGGTTTGCCGTGATAAACTTTTGATAGCGCTCGTGCAACTCCAGGGCAGTATTTAACATAACCTTGACTTTAGACTCAACCTCTAAAGAAGAAATGGCAATCTCCTTACTGGATATTTTGGGTAGGCGGTCGGATTTAATAATCCCGACTAAGGAATTACGTTCCTGTTCGTTTAATGTAGAAACATTGCGCGAAAGGTAATTCCTCATCACTTCCGGATCAATATAGTTATAGGCTACGATGGTATAATTGTTATCGCTATTCCTGGTAAAAATTATGCCGACAAACTCGCTCTCCTTCTTAACTGCCGGAGTATAAACCTGGCTACCCAGGTTTTTAAGCACCTTAAAAATATTGTAGATTAGTTTAGGAGCGGCCTTTTCTTCATTATCCTGCTGTTCATACAAAAAGACGCCGACATTTCTTATTACTCCCTTCTGCATATTATAGAAATCTTCCAACGAAAAGAATACCTGGTAATCAATACCGGCCTCCTGCATATTTTTAAGCCGGCTGAATATATAGGTTGCTGAGATATGGGATTTTTCCCGGCGTTCTTCCAGAACATTAGAGCCTTTATCATAATTCCACTCATCGATAACCAGGGGCGTATTCTTATCCATCTGAAAATAAGAAAGCCATTCCCTGATAAGATAGGAAGCGATATGGCCATAGGGTGTTTTTTCCTTCTCGGCCTTAGGGTCAGAAGAATAGGCGTGCCAACTAATAAAATCCAAGGGAAGCTTATTTTGGCTGCAAAACCTTATTAATTCG
>JAHKBC010000017.1 GCA_018825725.1 Candidatus Omnitrophota bacterium | reverse complement strand
TTAACCGCAAAAATAAAATTACCCCGCGCTCCATTCAAAAGGCCATCCGGGACGGCATAGAAGACCTGGCCGCAGCTGAAATCTACGTCCAGGAACTAACCGGACAGGCCAGGGATGAATATGAATTGCAAAAATACATTTCCGAGTTAGAATATCAGATGGAGCTGGCGGCAAGAAACCTGCAGTTTGAAAAAGCCGCTCAGTTTAGAGATAAAATAAAATTATTTAGAAACAGCGCCATTAATTATGCTATTAGCCATCGACATAGGAAACACCTTTATAGCGCTGGGATTATTCCATAAAAAACGGTTAATTCGTAAATATACGATTCTGACCCCAGAAAAAAACTATTCTCTAAAATTAAGGAATATACTATTACGGCATAAAGTGAATAATGCGCTGATCTGCAGCGTAGTCCCCAAAGCTACCAAAAAAATGGCAACCATTCTAAAAAGAGCCAATTTAAAAAAGATTTTAATTTTGGGAAAGAATTTAACAGTGCCCATAAAGAACCTCTACCGCAACCCCAAACAAGTAGGCCAAGACAGATTAGTAAACGCCTATGCGGCTATTATACTTTACGGCGCTCCGGTAATTGTGATAGATTCTGGCACTGCCATTACCTTTGACATAATTTCAGCAAAAAAAGAATACTTAGGAGGTATGATTTTACCCGGCCTGGACATATCTTTAGATGTTTTAGCCCAGAGAACCGCGCTTTTACCGCGGGTAAAACCCGCCTACCCCAAAGAATTTATAGGCAGAGATACACAAAGCAGCATCCTAAGCGGAACAGTCTACGGTTTTGCCAATCTCATTGACGGTATGGTCAAACAGATTAAAAACCGTATTCATGGCAACCCCATTGTCCTGGGAACCGGAGGCAATATAAAACTCTTAGGTAAATATTGCCGTCAAATCAATAAGATTGATACCGAACTTACCCTCAAAGGCATATACCAAGTCTTCCAAAATTCCTGTTTAAAATAATCTTGAGAAATGTGTTGACGAGTTAATTTTTTCCATTATAATACTGCAAATCTATATTTATACAAAAAAGACTACCAAAGGACTTAAATATGAGTACTCCCCTACAGAAATGGGTCGAGGAACAGGCAAAACTAACTCAACCGGACAATATATACTGGTGTGACGGTTCGGAAGAAGAAGCGCGTAAGCTTATCGATATAGGCTCCAAAAAAGAGCGCATCGGTGAACACTTTATCTTCCAAGCGCTTAATCAGGATAAATGGCCGAATGCCTATTTACACCGCAGCCACCCTACGGATGTAGCTCGCACCGAACATCTTACCTTTGTCTGCCATAACAACAAAAACAACTCCGGGCCTAACAATAACTGGATGCAACCGGATGAAGCCAAGAAACTTATGATGAAGCTTTCTGCCGGATGTATGAAGGGCAAGACTATGTATGTCCTTCCTTATACCATGGGGCATCCGGATTCGCCATATTCTAAGGCCTGTGTCCAACTCACCGATGTTTCCTATGTCGCTGTAAGCATGCGCATCATGACCCGTATGAGCAAAAAAGCTATCGATAAAATCGGCGAGAGCGCTGATTTTGTCAAAGGTATCCATTCAGTCGGAGATTTCGACCCGGAAAAAAGATATATTATGCACTTTCCTGATGAACACCTGGTCTGGAGCATCGGTTCCGGATACGGCGGCAATGCCCTCCTGGGAAAAAAGTGTTTTTCTCTTAGGATTGCTTCCTGGCTGGGGTTGCAAGAGGGGTGGCTGGCAGAACATATGGTCATACTGGGCATTCAGGATCCCAAGGGAAAAATTAATTATATTACCGCGGCTATGCCTTCGGCATGCGGCAAGACTAATCTGGCGATGTTGGAATCGGCTTTACCGGGATATAAAATATGGACAATAGGAGATGATATCGCCTGGTTGAATATCGGGCCTGACGGTAGGCTCTATGCCATCAATCCTGAAACCGGACTTTTCGGAGTAGCTCCGGGCACATCGCTTAAGACTAACCCGAATATGTTGCATACCTTAAAAAAGAAAGATTTTTATCCTACGCTTTTTACCAATACCGCGTTTAATCCAGAAACTAACGAACCCTGGTGGGAGGGATTAGATGGCCCGATACCACAGAACCTTATTGATTGGCAAGGTAAACCCTGGAATACCCAACAGGGAACAAAAGCAGCGCACCCTAATTCACGATTTACGGTTTCAATATATAATTCGCCCACGCTCTCCAAGGAGTTCGATAATCCTATAGGCGTACCTATATCAGCAATAATCTTAGGCGGCAAACGCACTCAACTTATTCCTTTGGTAACCGAAGCCTTAAACTGGCAACATGGCGTATTTATGGGGGTAAGAAACGGTTCAGAAACTACAGCAGCGGCCATCCATAAAGAGGGCATATTAAGAAGAGACCCTATGGCTATGCTTCCTTTTTGCGGATACAATATGGGAGACTATTTTCAACACTGGCTGAATATGGGTAAACGTATGAAGCATCCGCCGAAAATATATAGCGTTAACTGGTTCCGCGTTGATGACGAAGGAAAATTCATCTGGCCCGGGTTCGGAGAGAATATCCGCGTATTAAAATGGATATTAGACCGTGTAAACAATAAGGTGGGAGCAAGAGAAACGCCCTTAGGACTAGTCCCGGAACTAAAAGACCTGGATTTAAAAGGACTCGATATCCCACTGGCAAAGTTAGAGAAACTATTCCAGGTTAATCCGCTGGATTGGAAGGAAGAGCTACAAGATATCAAAAAATTCCTGGCAAAATTTGAAGGCAATCTACCGCAGGAAATATTAACTGAATATGAAAGCCTATCAGCCAAACTTAAAATATAGCGCCTTGTAAGCCAACCGGTCATGACCTTTAACCTCTTTAGTAAAAAATTCAAAGAGGCACCCAGACCTATTAAGGGTCATGCAAGTCCAAATCGACTTCGAAAGAAAACCGCTACTTTTTGACCAACCTGAATATATCATATCCAGTTATAACAGCAAAACATTCTATAAAGCCTTTAACCAAATCGAAAAAGCATTAAGAGAAGGTTTATACGTTGCCGGCTTATTTTCTTACGAAGCCGGATATTTTTTCGAGCCTTGCCTAAAACTTGACAAGAAGTTTGATTTTCCGCTTATCCTGACCGGAGCCTATAAGCAACCCCTTAAGCAAAAATTAAAACAGGATAAATCAGAGGGGTTTAGTATTCAAAATCTTAAACTTAATATCTCCAGGGAAAAATACGCCTCCCATATAAATATTATCCGTAACCATATCCGGCAAGGTGATGTCTACCAGATTACCTATTGCCTGAAGTTTAAATTTAATTATCGCGGCAATCCCCGGGAACTGTATTTGGAACTATTAAAGCGACAGCCTGTGCCTTATCCGGCATATATCAGCACAAAGGATTTCTCCATACTTTCGCTCTCTCCGGAGCGCTTTATTAAAAAGAGTGATACTTTCTGCATCACCGAACCCATGAAGGGAACCTGGATGCGTAAAAATGACCCTTTCTCTAACACTCTTGCCCGCAAAGAATTCTCAAACGACCCAAAGAACAGAGCAGAGAATGTCATGATCGCCGACCTTTTAAGAAATGACTTAGGCAGAATAGGCCAAGATGTACGCGCCCCCAGGCTCTTTAAAATCGCCAAATATAAAACGCTCTTCCAGATGACCTCAATAGTAACGGCAAACATAAAAAAAGATGTTGGCTTATACAAACTTTTTTCCGCGATATTTCCTTCGGGTTCTGTCACCGGTGCTCCTAAAATAAGAGCCATGCAAATTATCAAAAATTTGGAGCAAGAGGAACGTAAAATTTATACTGGAGCAATCGGTTACATTACGCCCAGGCGCGACCTTTATTTTAATATCCCTATCCGCACTATTCTTATAAAATCCGGCCAGGCAGAGATGGGAGTCGGCGGAGGGATTGTCTGGGATTCTACAGCAAAGGGTGAATGGGAGGAAGGCCTGCTCAAAGCAAAATTCCTGACTGCCCTGGCAAGTACTCCT
>JAHKBC010000146.1 GCA_018825725.1 Candidatus Omnitrophota bacterium | reverse complement strand
GGCTTGGTTTTACTGAGATGGATAAGGAAAAATTGAAAAAACGTATTGTTGAGTTTTTAATTCTTGGTTTTAAGGCAACCGACGCAATCTTTTCTTCCCAAGAGAGACGTGCCGAAATTATTGGAGAATACGTATATTATCTTGGGTTAATAACAGGATTTAGCAATAAGCCTGAGGCGTATGATCTTATTCGTGGAGAAATACTTAATCCCCATATTGACAGTATCCCGCAGGTAATTTTAGTATTTACGAAGGATTCTAAAGAAATATGCGAGCAACTGGGCATTATAAATAAATACAGTTTTTCATCGCCTGCTAATGGTGTGGGTATTGAACAAAGCTCAAGTCCGGCGGGGCCGCGGCTGCTTATGGTCAGGGTTAAGGCTAATATGGAAGTAAAAGTAGCCCAGGTGTTATTACAAAAAGGTTTGCAAATTTTGCTTCCCGTTAATGCGGTATCTTCTCGTAGGAAGGATAGGAAGAAAACAATAGAGATACCCGCATATCCGGGTTATGTTTTTGTCTTTTTTACCTCCGAGAAGGACAGGTTGGCTGTTTTAAGAACTATTGGTATCGTCAGCGGCGAGGTTAAAGAAGTATTGGATCCGCAACAAAAAGATTTGATAATTAAGATGAATGGTTCAGGCCTTTTACGGCAGACAGATAAGCCTGCATCTTCTTCTCCAGCAGCAGGTTCATTAAAGCGCCTGCGAGGTATTCAAGGTATTGATAATAAACTATGTGTATTAAGTGTTGAAGGTAGAAGTATGATTGCATTGGCTTATGTGAATGCTGCACATTTAACTTTGGACAAACGGGTTTTGGCGCTGGAGAGTTTAAATAAGTGGAGGCTGGAAGGGTTTAATACTTTTAAGAATATTGTGGATGAGCTGGAAAAGAGCCTGAGAGGAGAATCGCGAGGCACTTTTTTGAATCATACCCGGTTTGCCATGGACGAGAAAGATGTTTATGGGTATCTTACTTTTGATACTAATTTTCACAATATAATAAGCAGGATAAAAGTACATTCCCTGCAAGTAAAAAGAGGCATCGGCACAGAGCTACTTTTTGCCGGAATTAAAGAGTTGTTGGTAAAAGGAGAGAGCGAAGTTATTGTAGAGGATGTTCAGCCGCGCATGGTAAAGGTGCTCAGCAGTTTAATTCCTACTGTGAATTTTGGAAACGGCGTAGTACTGGAAGGAATGAATGATGCCCTTGACCTGCGGCTCAATACATTAAAAGCGCGTTCTCTTGTAGAGCGTCAACAAGAGCGGTTAATAGAGCGTATTCGCCAAAACGGCTTAGCTAGCGGTTCAACAGTTGCTTCTCCTCTAAATTCAAAGAGCATAATCAGAATCAGTAGTAATTTAGTTAAAAGACTATCGTTATTTGTTGTTATCACCTTATTATTCCTATCGTTAGTATTTAATAGCAGCTGTGGGTTTATAGTCAATAGCAGGCTCGCGCTTAAACACGTTGCTATAGCCCAGGAGCTAGTAAGCCGTCAAGATTATAAAATGGCCATGTATAATTATTATACTGCCTATTGTTTGGATGCTAATTCAATTAAAACCCCTATACAATTTGGTGTCGAAGCAAGAAAGGAGGCGATACGTCTTTTTATAAATGATGAGACTCGCGGCGGAACAGAATTTAGTTTAGATCCGAAAGGTTTCCTTAAGATTCTGGGTATATCTAAGGAAGAGTTGTATGATGGTTATCTAAAAGCTTTTTATACGCATTCATATGAGCATGGGGCTTTTCTAATTGCCCGGGGTTTGGCAGAAATCGGCGATCCTTCTGGCCATCATATTTTGTTAGAAAATTTTAAGGGTGATTATTCTGAGCCTGGCTATGCTACTCCTAAAGAGATTAGAGAGAAGTTATCTATTTTAGCGGCATTTTCCTTAGCTGAGCTAGGAGATGATACGGGCAGGGATCAATTAACTTCAGTCGTTACCAATAAGGAATTGTATGATAAGAATACATATATTAGTGCGCTCTATTATCTAGGCAGGATCAATAACGATAAAACCAGCGAGATTTTTAGGAATTTGATTTCTGACAGTAACGATAAAGTAAAGAAAATAGCCATATGGGCTTTAAGCAACAGGCCTGACCCTGAAGATTACAATTTATTTGTCAACGTTCTTAATAGCGATGATGCCGAAATTGTAAAGCTGTCTATAGCGGCATTGGCGAAATTAGGCGATAATCGGGTAGTTCCAAAATTAGCTGTTATTGCCTGTGTTCCAGACAATAAGTTAGAGATTAGAGTGGCGGCAATATTGGCTTTGCCTGAATTTAAACACCTGTTTTCTTTGAGAGCGCTAACCCGCGCAGCAAAAGATTCCGAGCCAAAGGTCCGCGCTGCTGTGGCCGCGGCGCTGGCCAGGTTTGAAGAAACAGAGACCTTTGATTTATCCAGGAAAATGATTGATGATAAAGACGCTTCTGTCCGCGCCCAGGCAATCCTATCTATCGCCGGAAAAATAAATGATAAACAGAGCGATATAAATTTAATAACCGGCCTCTGCCAAAAGGATGAGGATGTTAACGTTAAGTTGGCCTGTTTAAGCGCTCTATCGAGCGTATCGACCCAAAAGGCCAAAGAAGTAATCTCCGGCTTTATTAGTAATAGCGATTGGCGGCTGCGTTATGCGGCAGTTACTATACTTTCCCAATACACTGATAAAGACAATATAGAACTTATTAAGTCATTATTGAATGATAACGCTGCAGAAGTCCAGAAGGCTGTGATTTTATATTTGGCAGAGCAATTAAAAGACAGGCCGGATCTTTTTAATTTTCTTTATAATAAACAGTTTCATACTAACGACGATATTTGCACTACAACTGCTATTGCTTTGGCTTCATATGTAAATGATTACCCAAAACTATTGGATTCGTTGTATAAAACATTATCAGATAATAATCCTCAGGCCAAAATAGGTATTTTATTTGAGTTATCCCGCATTCAAGGAGCGCATCCAGTTGACATGATCAAGGTATGCCTGAATGACAGAAATCCTTCTGTCAGGGAAGCCGCGATACTTGCTTTGGGTAAGGTGGGGACAAAGGAGGACGCTGAAATACTTATCCCGATGTTAAAGGATTATAACTGGAAGATTAGAAAAGCAGCAATTATTTCTTTAGTTGATCTTGACCGCCAGCAGGCAATTAATCATTTAAAAAGCATTGCCAGGGATGAAAATCCTTTTGTACGCATGGCAGTGGCCCAGGCATTTTGCGATACCGAGGAAGCTCCGTCTACAGAATTGGGCGATTATCTGAATGATCCTTTCTGGCAGGTGCGTTTAGCTGCGGTAAATTCGTTACAGGCACTCAGCGAAGTAGATACTGGTATTTCTGATAAGATTGTTAGATTGGCCCAGGAGGACACTAATATCCTGGTGCGTTCGGCAGCCACCTATTACCTGGGAGGATTCAATACTCCCCTGGCAATTAATGCGATTAAAGAAAACTTCAATAGCCATGACTGGTTATTGAGGCAAAGCGCTGCCCAGGCAGCAGGCAAAATAGGCGCGCCGGAATTAATTGAGCCTCTTAAGGTGTCATTAGAAGATAAATATTATTTAGTAAGGCTTAGCGCAGCCCATTCTTTAAAGGATAAAATCATTCAGAATCCTGGGTTGGTTGACGCGTTTAAACCTCTATTAAAAGATAGCAATTGGGAAGTGCGCGCAGCTGCTGTGAGTAGTTTTAAGTATAGTTTGCCCAAATTTCCCGAAATGGTTGATATAATTTCTCCCATGATAATGTAGCGCAAATAGTTTTTTCGCTGCGGTGTTTATATACACTACCCTCGTAGGGATTGACGATTAGGTCAATCTCCCATTCGTGC
>JAHKBC010000145.1 GCA_018825725.1 Candidatus Omnitrophota bacterium | reverse complement strand
TGCCTCCGGCAGGAGGATTAGGTATCGGTGTGGACAGGCTGGTAATGCTATTGACCAATCAACCTTCGATTCGTGACGTTATATTATTTCCTTTGTTAAGGCCCGAGAATAAATAGTAATGCGCGCGCAAATTTTACTTAGCTGGCGTTATTTATTTACCAAGAGAAAAGAAAAATTTGTTACTCTGATAAGCCTGATTTCTATCGCGGGCGTAGCAATCGGAGTCACTGCCTTAATTGTTGTTATAGCGGTGATGAGCGGTTTTGACCGGGAATTAAAAGATAAGATTGTAGGTAATTCTGCACATCTGACTATTACTAATTACCGGGGTATGCAATATTCCGAATACCTGGGTATTGTTGAAAAAATCAAATCTCATCCGCACATCTTAAGTTCCAGCCCCTATGTTCAGGGCCAGGTATTAATTCGAGAAGGGGATAAATTTTTTGCCGTAGGTTTTCGCGGTATTGAACCGGATAAAGAGAAACATGTGAGCCGGGTCGGAAATTACCTTGTTTCGGGTAATTTGAATAAACTATCAGGCTCGACAGTAATCGTGGGCAGAGAGTTAGCTAATTATCTGGGCTTCGGCCTGGGATCGGAATTGACCGTCTATTCTCCCTTGGGTAAGCAGTACAACCTGAAAGTAGCGGGTATTTTTTATTCCGGAATGTATGATTATGATATGAATCTTATCTTCTTGCCATTAAATACAGGCCAGGAGATTTTAGGATGGGAAGGCCAGATTAGCGCTGTGAACCTGAAGTTGGATAATCTTTACCGCGCCGATAAGGTAAAAAAGGAGCTATACCAGATACTCGGATTTGACTATCACTTAAAGACCTGGATGGAACAGAATATAAATTTCTTTGCGGCTTTAAAACTAGAGAAGTTTACCATGTTTATTATTCTAACTCTAATAATCCTGGTGGCATCATTTAATATCATAAGTACGCTGATGATCATGGTTGTTGAAAAAACTAAAGATATCGGAATACTCAAGGCCCTGGGGGCAAGCTCACGTGTAATCAAAAGCACCTTTACTTTTGTTGGGCTTATTATCGGCGGGTTGGGTACTTTCTGTGGGGTGCTGGGAGGAGTAACGATCTGTCTTTTATTAAGTAAATACCAGTTTGTGAAATTGCCTCCTGATATTTACTATATTGATAAGATACCGGTTTCTCTAGCCATATGGCCAGACCTCTCACTTATCATCGCTGCTGCTATATTAATTAGCCTGGTCTCTACGATTTATCCGGCGAGAATTGCCGCGCGGTTGAAGCCCGTAGAGGCCTTGAGATATGAATAAAAAAATATGCTTTTAGTTTTTGGCCGTCAGCTTTTTTGCTGATAGCTGAGAGCTGATAGCTAAAAAGCTGACGGATATGCTGGAAGCCAAGAACATACATAAGATTTACTCCAGAACCAATAAGGATGTTGAGGTATTAAAGGGATTGGAGTTAAGGATAGATAAAGGCGTATTTGCGGCCGTAGTCGGTCCTTCGGGGGCAGGTAAATCTACTCTCTTGCATATTTTGGGCGGGCTGGATAGTCCGACAACAGGAGCCGTGTATTTTAAGGGCAAGGATATTTATAGTTTAAAAGATAGCGCCCTATGTGAATTAAGAAACAAGAGCATAGGATTTGTTTTTCAATTTTATCATCTGTTGCAGGAGTTTACGGTTATAGAGAATGTATTGATGCCGGCAATGGTGGGCGCAAGGGGTAGTTTCGGCAGCAATGAGAAAAAGTCAGCGTTGGAATTACTGGATATGGTGGGTTTAGACAAAAGAGGAGAACATTTTCCGTCAGAGTTATCCGGCGGGGAACAGCAGAGGGTGGCATTGGTCAGGGCATTAATCAATAACCCTGAGATTCTCTTTTGTGATGAACCAACTGGAAACCTTGATTCCCAGTCCGGCAAAGAAGTGATTTCTTTAATTCGCAGTCTCAATAAGGATAAAGGCATGACTGTGGTTCTGGTAACGCATAATCTGGAATTGGTTGGCTCTACGGACCGCCTCTGCCGGCTGGAGGATGGGAAGTTGGGGTAGAAATATTTACTCCGACTGCTGGTGGAGAAAAGTTGATAAATAAGGATGAACTAACTCCGACAGGCATGTATTATGATATAGCTGTCGGCGCATATTTGCGCTCAATCTCCGCTAGCGCGGAGTTTCGCTGAATGCCTGCCAAAGGCAGGCATTATTAAGGTGCTCAAGGAGGGTAGATAATGAAAGTTTATATCAATGGCAAGTTTTACGAAAAGAACGAGGCTAAAATTTCGGTTTTTGACCATGGCCTGCTTTATGGCGATGGAGTATTTGAAGGTATTCGCGCTTATGGCCGCTTGGTTTTTAAACTGAAGGAACATGTAGAGCGTCTTTATGAATCCGCGCACAGTATTATGCTTAAAATACCCATGAGTAAGGATGAGATGGCAAAGGCTGTTGTGCAGACTCTTAAAACCAACCATCTAAATGATGCTTATATCCGCCTGGTGGTAACACGCGGAGAAGGCGATCTTGGGCTTGACCCGCGCAAGTGTATCGGTCATGCCGCGGTGATAATTATTACCGACAGAATAACCCTTTATCCGGAGAAATTCTACAAGCAAGGCCTGGAGATCATTACTGTGCCTACGGTAAGAAATCTGCCCGAGGCTTTAAATCCCCAGATAAAATCTTTAAATTATCTTAACAATATCCTGGCTAAGATTGAGGCGGTGAATTCCGGATACAACGAGGCTATTATGCTGGATTCGTTAGGGTATGTTGCAGAATGCACGGGTGATAATATTTTTCTGGTTAAAAGGAAACATCTCTATACTCCGCCGCAATGCATGGGAAGCCTGCGCGGGATTACCCGGGACGCGGTTTTAGAAATAGCCAGAAAGAGCGATGTGCCCGTACATGAACATGTGGTGACCCGGCATGAGGTATACATTTCCGATGAATGTTTTTTAACCGGAACTGCGGCTGAGATTATCCCCGTGGTCAAGGTTGACGGCAGGGTTATTGGTGAAGGTCGTCCAGGAAAAATTACCCTCGCCCTAATTAAGAAATTCAAGGAACTTACTAAGAGAGAAGGAGTAAGGTATTAATGCTTTGTAATATATGTAATAAGAATCAGGCTACGGTGCATCTGACCGAAATAATTGACGACCAGATGAACGAGTTGCATTTATGCGAGGAGTGCGCCAGGAATAAGAGCGTTCAAATGGAACAGCAATTTGGCCTGGCGGATTTATTAGCTGGCCTTACCGAGTTCGGCAAGGTTCCCGAAGAAAAAGATTCTCCGGAAATAAAATGCCCTAACTGCGGGCTTAATTTTAAGGAGTTTAAAAAAGTCGGCCGCCTGGGTTGCAGCGATTGCTATAATGCGTTTAAGAAATATTTGGCTCCGCTTTTAAAAAGGATTCACGGTTCAGGTGTGCATGCGGGCAAAGCCCCCGTAGGAGTAGCTAAGGATGTTAAGAAAAATTCTGAAATGCAGGAATTGCGCCAGTCGCTTCAGAAGGCGATTGAAAACGAACAATTTGAAGATGCCGCCCGGATAAGGGATGTAATCAAAGATTTGGAAAAAAAAGAAAAGGCTTAAAAGCAAGGATATGCTATGCAGATTAACGACTTTCTAAATCATACTACTGAATGGCTTAAAGGCACAGGGCCTCATTCGGATATCGTAATCTCCAGCCGCGTGCGCTTGGCCAGAAACATAGAGAAAAGTTCTTTTCCTCAGTGGGCGAATAAAAAGCAGAGTAAGGATATTTTGGATATTATTGAGGTGGCGGCAAAAAGAATAGATTACCTGAAAGAAACTACTATTTTCCACCTGGCAGATATGGATGCGGTGGATAAACAGTTCTTGATTGAGAGGCACCTGATGTCCCATGAACATGCTCAAAAAACTGATTCCAAGGCTGTTATAGTCGATGACGAAGAAATAATTTCAATTATGGTCAATGAAGAAGACCATATACGCGCGCAGGTGATGCAATCAGGTTTTAATCTTTTCGAGGGTTGGAATATTATGAATAAAATAGATGACTTTCTTTCCCAGGAGTTACCCTTTGCTTATTCTTCTACTTGGGGATATCTAACGGCATGCCCTACAAATACCGGAACAGGTATGCGCGGCTCGGTAATGCTGCATCTGCCTGCCTTGGTGATGAGCAGGCAGATAAACCAGGTTCTGGCTGCAATATCTAAATTGCAGTTTACCGCCCGCGGATTATACGGGGAAGGTACTCAGGCCAGCGGTAATTTCTTCCAGGTTTCAAATCAGGTTTCCTTGGGACATAGTGAGAATGAAATCCTGGAGAACCTCAATGGGTTAATCCGTCAGATCATTGAGCAGGAGACTCAGGCTCGGGAAATAATGCTTAATCAGAACCGGGCGATGTTGGAAGATAAGATTCACCGCAGTTACGGAATTATCCAGAACGCGCATATTATTTCCAGCCAAGAAACTATTGAATTATTATCTATGGTTAGGCTGGGTTCGGACCTGGGAATAATTAAGGATATGGATAGAGCCAGGGTAAATGAATTATTTATTATGATTTTACCCGCGCACTTGCAAAAGTTGGAGAAACGTAAACTCTCTTCGCAGGAGAGAGATATTAAAAGGGCAGAGTTGATTAGGAGTAGGTTAGGAAAATAAACAGATATTCGAAACTGTCGCGGATAGGTAAAGATAATTTAGCTCCGATAGGTAAGTATTATATTATTGCTATCGGAGTAAATTGCTGCACCTATCGGTGCAGCAATTTAGGAGGGTAGTATGTTTAATCGTTTCACTGAAAGGGCAAGGAAAGTAATTATTCTGGCTAAAGAGGAAGCCAGGCGTTTTAATCACGATTACATCGGGACCGAACATATTCTCCTGGGTTTAATCCGTGAGGGTGAAGGAGTAGCGGCTGTAGTCCTTGAAAAACTAGGGGCTTCTTTAGAGAATATACGTTTGGAGGTAGAGAAGTTGGTTCAGCCCGGTCCGGCAACCCAGATTATTGGAGACATACCTTTTACTCCGCGCGCGAAAAAGGCCTTGGAGCTGGCAGCAGAAGAAGCCAGAAGCCTCGGCCATAATTATATCGGCACAGAGCATCTTTTGTTAGGGCTTATTCGTGAAGAAGAGGGTGTGGCATCGCAGGTCATTTTAAATCTAGGTTTGGACTTGGAACAAGTTAGGAATAAGATTATGGAGGTTTTAGGTTCGGCTATTCCGGGATCGGACCAGAATCAGGCTAAGACTAAAACCCCTGCCCTGGATGTTTTTGGCAGAGATTTGATTACTTTAGCTAAAGACGATAAGCTTGATCCGGTAATTAACCGTAAAAATGAAATTGAACGGGTCATACAGATTTTAGGCCGCAGGACTAAGAATAATCCAGTATTGCTTGGAGAAGCCGGGGTAGGTAAAACTGCTATCGTGGAAGGTTTAGCCCAGGCTATTGTCGAGGGTAATGTTCCCGAGGTATTAAGGCATAAGCGGATAGTGGTTTTGGATTTGGCTCTTATGGTTGCGGGAACAAAATATCGCGGACAATTCGAAGAAAGAATCAAGGCGGTTATGGAAGAAATCAAGCGTTCGCAGGACGTTATTATTTTTATCGATGAATTACACACTTTAGTCGGCGCCGGAGCTGCTGAGGGAGCAATCGATGCTTCTAATATCTTGAAGCCCGCTCTTTCGCGCGGGGAGATTCAGTGTATCGGGGCAACTACCCTTGATGAATACAGGAAGCATATCGAAAAGGATGCTGCTTTAGAAAGAAGGTTTCAGACGATTATGGTCGAGCCTCCTTCAATAGAGCAGACGATTGAGATTTTAAAAGGCCTGCGTGATAAATACGAGGCGCATCACAAGGTAAGTTTTACCGATAGCGGCATTCAAGCAGCGGCTAAGTTTTCTGACCGTTATATCAGCGGTAGATTCTTACCGGATAAGGCCATTGACCTTATTGATGAGGCTGGATCGCGGGCGCGATTAAATGTGCTAGTTGTGCCTCCGGAAGTTAAAAAACTCGAAGAGAAGATGGAGAATATTAGAAAAGAAAAAGAGATTTTAATCAAGTCTCAGGATTTTGAAAAAGCTGCCGGATTAAGGGATCAGGAACGTCTCGCCCGCCAGGAATTAGAGGAACTTAATCGGGAATGGTCGCAGGCTAAGGATAAGATGCGTCCGGAGGTTAATGAAGAAGATATTGCCAAGATCGTATCGCAATGGACAGGGATACCTATCTTTAGGCTGGAGGAAAAGGAGAGCGAGAAATTATTAAAAATCGAAGACGAATTGCGTAAGCACGTAGTCGGGCAAGAGGAGGCTATATCAGCGATTGCCCATGCGGTCAGGCGTTCCCGCGCAGGCATAAAGGACCCTAAAAGGCCTATAGGTTCATTTGTTTTTTTAGGCCCTACGGGCGTAGGCAAGACTCTTTTAGCCAGGGCTTTGGCGGAATTCATGTTTGGTAATGAAAGTGCTCTTTTACAGCTGGATATGTCTGAGTATATGGAGAAAATCAATGTCTCGCGTTTACTTGGAGCTCCTCCGGGTTATGTGGGTTATGAGGAGGGGGGGCAACTTACCGAGAGAGTAAGGCGCAGGCCTTATGCGGTAATTCTTCTAGATGAGATTGAAAAGGCTCATCCGGATGTTTTTAATCTACTCCTGCAGGTTTTTGAAGAAGGAAGATTAACAGATAGTTTTGGCCGCAAGGTTGATTTCAGGAATACTATTGTGATTATGACTTCCAATGTTGGAGCAGAATTAATCCGGAAGAACAGCTCAATAGGTTTCCGTGACCATAAAGAAGAAGTAAATTACCAGGAGATGAAGGAGAAATTGCTGGAAGAGGTAAAACGCACCTTTAAGCCGGAATTCTTAAACCGTATTGACGATATTATTGTTTTCAGGTCTTTAGTCAAGGAGGACTTACAGTGGATTGTAGATATCGAGATAGGTTATGTAAACCAGCGTTTAAAGGAACATGGCTTATCGTTAGAAGTTACCCAGGAGGCCAAGGATTTGATTATTGAAAGAGGGTTCGATCCGGTTTTCGGAGCGCGGCCTCTAAAAAGGACAATCCAAAGGTTTTTAGAGGATCCTTTGGCGTCGGAGATAATTTCTAAAAAATTTAAAGAAGGCTCGCTGATCAAGGTTTTGCGTAAGGCGACCGAACTTTATTTTGAATAAGGAGTTGAATGTTTAAGTACCTATATATCCTAATAGGAAGGAACATTGTTTATCTGGTTTTTTTCTTAGGTGGGTTTACTAATCTGGCCTTACAGACTATTTATTGGACTTTTAGGCCTCCTTTTAAAACACGCAGGTTTCTTGAGCAGGTAAGAAAAACAGGCTCAGACAGCCTGCCTATTGTAGGCCTTATTTCATTATTCATTGGTGTTATATTTGCTTTTCAGATCTCTTATCTTATGCGCAGGATGGGTTCGGAGATGTATATTGCCAGCCTTGTTTCTCTATCTATAGTCAGGGAACTCGGGCCGGTAATAACTTCGCTTGTAGTCGCAGGCAGGGTGGGCGCGGCAATTACCGCCGAGATTGGTTCTATGCAAGTTACCGAGCAGGTTGATGCCTTGCAGACCTTAGCTACAAGCCCGGTGAAATACCTGGTTGTTCCACGGTTCTTGGCTTTAAGCCTTATGCTGCCTATTTTGACTCTTTACGCTAATATTATAGGAATTCTGGGAGGGTGGTTGATTTGCGTTTACAAATTAGGGATTACCTCTAGCATGTACTGGAATATTGCTTTTGAGGCTTTGCAATTCAAAGATCTATTTACCGGATTGTTTAAGACGTTAATTTTCGGTATGGTTATTGCTTTTGTTAGCTGTTATGAAGGTTTTAATGTTGA
>JAHKBC010000144.1 GCA_018825725.1 Candidatus Omnitrophota bacterium | reverse complement strand
TATTCCCCTAACATTTGTTGCGGGAATATATGGAATGAATTTTGATCCCAGTGTTTCAAAGCTCAATATGCCTGAACTTACTTGGCCGTTTGGCTATATCTTCGCCTGGGGTATCATGATTCTAATAATTATAGCAATGGTTACTTATTTTAAAAAGAAAAAATGGATATAAAGTGAGTATATTGAAGAGTACCGGCTATAGGTAACAGTATCCAATAAGGTCAAAAGATATACGGTCAGGTTATTCGCATACTTTTATCAAGCATTTGATAAATTTTGATTTCGTTGAATCCAATATCGGTGATCAATAGGAGCGGAAGCTAGGGCCTGAAGCTTACTATCGGTTTTGTGAGATAGCATAAAAGCCTCTGCTATCATACGATGGTAAAGGCTTTTCTGTGGGGATGGCATATGGTAAGAAAGTTGCTTAAACACAGTTTTATTTTTGTAGTAGGAGCGTTACTGATCTGTTCCTATTTAACATATTTTTTACTTTTTACGACATCAGGCGGTTGTTTTATACTAAAAAGGATGATTGCAGGATTCGCTCAATCAAAAAGCGTGGCATTTCGGAAAGCCCGCGGCAGTATTATGCGGAAAATGACATTGGAGGATATCCAAGTCAATGGATTGAGTGGGTTTCCCAAAGGCGGTGAGGTGATAATTAAGCAGGCTGATATTTGGCTTACAAAGCTCTCCAGAGAAGGATTGCATATTGCGGTTCAAGATGGTTCACTGTTTTTACCACAAGATAATCGCATTAGTTTTTCAGGAAATCTGAAAGGTAGCATTATTGATCTGTCTATCCATTCTGATCTTGTGAATGTCCAGCGGCTATCACAGCTATTACCGGGTATTGTAATACCGCAGGGCGTTTCCGGATCTCTTTCAGATGTAGTGATAGCGGCTAAAGGGCCTTTAGGCGGACCGACAATATACGGGACATGTATTGCAGGCAATGTCATTTATGAGGACTATATTATTAAGAAAGTGTTATGTAAAGTAACAGCTACCCCGGAATTAGAGAAGGAAAAAACCTTCGCAAAAGTATTAGTCATACTTGATGACATGGAAATAGGCCTGCGAGAAATCCCGGAGAGCCAAGCGAAGATCCAAAAGACAGAGATTGAGTTTGATCTCCAGAACATTGGCGCGATGAAAATAAAGGTTAGCAATGGGCGTGTATCATTGCCGGGTTCAGATCCGATTCTTTTCTACGGAGACTATACAGGCGGGTCGTTAAATTTTAATATTTATTCAAAAAATACAGCCATTGACAGCTTAGCACCTTTTTTTGCACATGGGGAGCCTTTAGCCTTCGCGAAAGGCAGCTTGCAAGATGTCGACCTTTTTTGTGTCGGAACCATCCAAAATCCCATTATTAAGGGAACGGCTCTTGTAGGGAAAATCGATTATAAATCGTTTTCATTAAGTAACGCACCTTTAGTATGTAATATATTGTTGAACAATAAAGCAGTACCCGCTCAAGTTAGTGGGACTGTTCTTGTAAAGCGGGGCCAAATATCCGGGCCAGGCAGTGTATTTGTTCAGCTTGAAGAAAGCAAGCTATTATTTTCAGGTGATTATAGTAATCCGAGTTTTGATATTAAAGGGAATTCAACGGTTGAGAAAACCAAGATTCAAATCGTTCTTATGGGAACGTCTGATAAGCCGGAGCTTAAATTATCTTCAGATCCGACGTTGCCTCAAGAGCAGTTGTTGGTTATGTTGGCAACCGGGAAAAAGTGGAGCGGAATAGGCTCAGTGTTAAGCAATGGCGTAGTCACTCCTGATTTAGCTCTAGATTTTATTGATTATTTCGTGTTAGGAGGTGGGGGTAGTAAAATCGCAGATAAGTTCGGAATAACTGGGTTTTCTGTGACGCTTGATAAAGCAAAGACGGGAGTCGAGGTCAAGAAATCAGTAACTGATAAGGTTGAGGTCGGTTATGGGGTTCTCCAGACGCAAAACAAGGATAGGACTCAGGAAATTACACAGAAGGTAAGCGGGGAGCTTAGGGTGACCGATTCTATTTCTGTGGGTGCTGAAAAAGAGCTTAAGCAGCCGAGCACGCTTGAGAATCCGCCCCAAGAGCAAAAGGCAAATGATAAGGTTATGATAAAATTCAAGAAAAACTTTTGATTTGTTTTGATTTTGAAATAAGGTAAGGGTATTATAAGTGGTCTGGGAATATGAAAATATTTCTGGAGGTAACTTTAGATGGTCGGGCCGCCATCTTGCAGTTTTGCTGCAGGATGGCGTTTTTATTATGAAGATTAGAATATCGCAGTTAAAAATCATTATCCCATTTGGCATCTTCTGTATTATCGCGTTCTACGCGGTCAATATCATTAGGGAAAATTTGTTACTTAAGAAAGTCATTGAGCGGCTGACTGCTGATTCTAGGGTTGCGGAAGTTATAGTAACCGATGTCAAGCGCGATCCCGATACAAAGAAGATTTACACTACCATTAAGTTCTTGGAATACGATGCTAAGCTTAATACTCTTGAGCCAAAATATTTCACTTTCTCGGGAAATATTATTCAGTTTCAATCGATGGTAATTAGGTTTGACGATTTTTATGTAAAGAAAGGCCATCCTTTAAAGGGTAAAAGCGCCTATCTTTTTATGAAGGCCTTTATGTTGACCGATAAAGGCGCTGAAACGTTCGACATCACTAAAATAAACGAAATTCCTTCCGGCTATGAAGTTGAGGGAGCAAAGAATGGTTTTGAGAAGAGGCTTTGGCATAAGTTCTGGGCATATGCGCTTGAACCTAATGAAGCAAAAAGAATTGGCATAAAGAATGCTCAGATTGAGGCCCCTGGGACAAGGTTTATTCCTGGAATGATGTATACGATTAAAATAGAGCACGACGGCGGATTGCGCATTGATAGTAAGCCGCTATCCCCTATTTTAAAAAATGAAAAGATTAAATTCTGATTTACCTGAAACGATAGCAGTATAGCAGATAAGTTGGAAATTCCAACTTGACGTATTTTCAAACATATGCTATGCTTTGTATGGAGGTAAGAGATATGACTATTACAAAATTGAAGGCGAAGAATCAGGTAACAATACCAAGCAGTATTATGAAGCGGCTGCGTTTAAAACCCAATGAACTCTTTGCGGTGGAGATTGAGGGGAATTTTATCAAGTTTATCCCTGTTAAAGTAGAGCCGAAATACACTACAGAGGAACTCAAGGCTATTGATACGATTGTTGAGAAAGAAAAGGGTTCTGGTAAAGTTCTGAAAGCCGGTAAAGAGTTTTCGCAATATCTTAAAAAGACTGTTGCATAATGAAAAGCATTGTAATATTGCCTTCTTTTGAGAGGTCTCTTAAGAAACTCTCTACATTGGAAAGGAAACAGACTGCCGAGAGTCTGGAGGCTTTTAATACAATGCTTATTACTGGTCATTGCCCTGTGGGTCTCGGATTTAAGAAGATCAATCACGATAAGTACGAATTAAGAGCTACTATTCGTGTTCGGGTTGTTATAAAATCTGATGGAAATACTTATTATTTGGTTTTGGTCGGTAACCATGATGAAGTAAGACGGTATCTGAGGGAATCCCGGTAGTGTCCGCTTATTGATTCCCAATAATCTTGAATACTCGTTTCTTCTATGTAGTTCGGCCCCTTTACGGACCCCATAAATTTCCCTCTATTAGTTGTCGGAAATTTACTCCGAGCGAAGCGAGGAGATAAATATCGTTCTCCTCGTAGTATTGGAGAATTTAACGCCTATGATCGGAACAGTGATCATAGGCGTTTTTATCTGTCGAGTTCCCTAGGAGTTAGGGATAATTTTCTTGACAAAGCGTTATCAATAGCATATACTTTTATTGTAAGTAAGAATGTAAGGAAGTAATGACACATTGCTTTATTGGATAGGCAGGTGTTCACTGTTATGAACGGAGCGATTAAAATGACTGTTATCGAAACCGCTAAAATTACCTCAAAAGGCCAGGTTACTATACCTAACCGAATAAGGAAGCTTCTGCATGTAGATACAGGTTCCTCTTTAGCTTTTGGTTTAAGTAAGGAGGGAGTATTTTTGCTTCCATGTAAAGTCACCGCAGAATCGCCTTATACTGCCAGTGAATGGGCGAAAATTGAGAAGTTAGTTTTAGCCAAAGGTAAGGTCTACAAAAGCGCCAAAAGAGCCAAAAAGCATATTGAGGCATTATGAGATTTGAATTCAAATCTTCCTTTGATCGGTCGGTCAAGAGTTTTCATGGCAGAGAAAAATAAGAGATAAAGAAAGTTGCTCTTCAGGCGATAGATATACTCTCTCAGGATCGGATATGATTAATAGTCTTTTTCTGTTTTTCCGTTTACAGAGAAGCCGTCCTCTTATGAGGAAAGCGCATTTGTGCTGATTTCTTCTTGTGGGCATGCTTTTAAGGATGTATACTAAATTTATGAATTTAATTGATTTCGAATTTCAAAATTAAAATCTCTTTCGGCATATGCCTGCTTTTTGACGAAATTTCATATGTCGGCCATAATGAGTAAAAAGTCCGCCAATATAAAGCGGTCCGCGAAGGTCAATCCTGCAATCTTCTGGCATTAAATTTTATCCGGAATAAGGATCGCCAAATGCTCCGTCTTTCCATGGTGTAAAGTGGTACTATGACGAAGAATACAGGTAAATTTGTTTTAGAGCGCGCCTTGTCGAAATTGGGTTTGGCAAGTCGTAGTCAGACTCGGAGATGGATTCTGGAGGGACGGCTTGAGGTTAATGGTAAGACGGTTAAGAATCCTCTTTATCTGGTTAACCCGGGGATAGATAAGATTGCTTTAGACGGAAAAGAAGTATACAGAAAGAGCTGGAAGACAATTTTGCTGTATAAACCCGGATCCGTTGTCACTACCAGATCCGATGAGCATGGCCGGCGGACGATTTTTGGCCTATTGCCTGATGAACTGCAATCTCTTCATCCTGTTGGTCGTCTGGATATGGCGACTACCGGGTTATTGCTCTTGACCAATGATACGAGTTTTTCTGCTTATTTGACTGATCCTGGTAATGCTATCAGGAGAACCTACATAGTGTCTGTTAAGGGGAAGGTCTCTGGCGAAGAAGTTCAACAACTTATTGGGGGGATTTGGGACCGGGGGGAATTCTTAAAGCCATTAACACTAACTCTGCGTAAATCCAGCAATAAAGAGTCACACTTGATTGTGGAATTGATTGAAGGAAAAAACCGGGAAATTCGCAGGATGTTTGAATCTATAGGACATGAAGTAACGCAGCTTAAACGTGTTGCTTTCGGTTCTTTGACGCTTGGGGATATGCAGCCCGGCCAGTTCCGTTATCTGACCTCAGAGGAGATCAACTCCATATAAACGGCCTGGGTATTGAGGAGGCGCTGCATACGGCACCTTCAAAGAGTTACGTAAATTCGAGCCAGAAATTACCGGACAAAACGGACATATTACGCGAGGAAATACCTCTCTAAAACCAGAATATTCTTGATATATCGAAGTTTTTCACCTATAATTAACTTATCAAATTCAGAGAGGTAATTCCTTTATATAAGCATTATTTGGAAACAGAGAGGTTTCCCCTCGGCTCATACGAGAGGGATCCCATTTCTCATATTAAGGAGGTAAAGATGTCACCGGTAAAAGAAATCAGCGCAGCCAGCCTTGACACCAAGGAATTTATCAAAGAAAAGGCTGCGGAAATTTCACAGATTGTGGGCAGTGGCGTTGCGATCAATGCCCTTTCCGGCGGAGTAGATTCTTCCGCGGTAACTATGCTCGGGCATATGGCGCTGAAAGAGCGGTTAAAGAGCTATTTTATTGATAACGGGATTATGCGTGAAGGCGAGTCGCAGCAAATAGTCTCTGTCTTCAAGAAGCTCGGAGTGAACGTGGAAATAATTGACGCGCAGAATGAATTCTTCGATGCCCTTCAAGGTATTACTGACCCCGAAGCTAAGCGTGAGGCGATCACCCAGACATTTTACAAAGAGGTTTTTGGTAGATTAGTGAAAAAGAGCGAGGCGAAGTATCTCCTACAGGGGACAATCCTTACGGATATAGATGAAACGGTAGCCAGGATTAAACGTCAGCATAATGTTTTTGAGCAGCTAGGCATTGATCCACAGGAGGCATTCGGATATAAAATTATTGAGCCGCTGGTGCAGTTGAGGAAAGACGGGGTACGAAAGGTTGCTGAAGCTACCGGATTACCTTTGGGTATTTTTAAACGTATGCCTTTCCCAGGGCCCGCGCTTGCTGCGCGCGTAATCGGAGAAGTGACGAGGGAACGTATTGCCTTGGTTCGTAAAGCCACCTCCATTCTTGAAGAGGAGCTGGCTTCGGTAAAGGCATTTCAGTATATGGCGATACTCCATAATGACCGCGTTACCGGAATGCGTGAGAACAAGAGGGAGTTCGGCCAGCAGATAGAAATTCGCTGTTGGGATAGTATTGATGCGCGGCAGGCACGGCCTACTCGCCTTGATTTCAGCATCTTGGAGGAATTGGCTAGTCGGATCGTCTCAGAGCTGCCGGGCGTAGTAAGTGTTACGTATAACATTGCTACCAAGCCACCTTCGACTATGGAAGCAATATAAAATTAAGATAAGCCACGTAAGTAAAGAGAGGTTTCCCCTCGGCTGATACGAGAGGAACCCCATAAATTTCCCTCTATTAGTTGTCGGAAATTTACTCCGAGCGAAGCGAGGAGATAAATATCCTTCTCCTCGTAGAATTGGAGAGTTTAAGGCCTATGATCGCACAAGCGGTTGTAGGCCTTTTTATCTGGCGATGTCCCTAGGAGTTAGGGCATTGCGTTTATTGGCCGCATTCCGATCATATCCGCACAGCAAGCTGTTTTAAAAGCCTCTCTGAATAGCGCCACTTAATCGCCAAAATAGGCCAAAACCTCTCTTTGTAAACAGCTTTTTATAAACAGGTAGAGAGGTGAGTTTTATCGTATAATTTGCTGCAATTTGGCGAGGAAAGACCTCTCAAATTTTGCTAGACGTGTTTGCAGAGAGTGCTTTTATGGTGAAACCCTTCTGGGCGCCCTTACGGGAAATATCCATAAATATCACTTTCAACTGAACCGTAACCTTTTATTTTTGGCGTGGTTTATGCTTATCGTATCGATAGATCAGTGGTATAATACTTTATTATATATAGATGCTTGTAATATGGCAGTCTGATCAGGTTGGAATTGCTATCTCGTTTGATAAAACCTTCATTGGCAGGCGGCCGGCGAAGGTTTTTTTGCTTTTCCTGGTATGAATTCTGCACAGGAAAGGGAGAAAATATGGATAATTTGTTATAGGAGGTGATGATATGTCAAAATTTATTAAGAAGGCAGCAAAAACCATTGGTCAAGCTCCCGGCAGCATTATCTATGTAGGTGAAAAGAAAATTGAGAAGCCCCGTATATCTATTATTGATTATGATGAAAAGAATTTCCAGGAGAAAGAAGTAAAAAATGTGGAGGAATGTTTTCCATTTAAAGAATCCCCTACAATAACATGGATAAATATCGATGGTCTTCACGACACAGACATTATAAGCAAAATTGGCAACTATTTTGGCATCCATCATCTTATTCTCGAAGATATAGCGAATACTTCGCAACGCCCAAAATTTGAGGAGTCAGGCAAATATATCTTCGTTGTTTTGAATATGTTATATTTTGACGAAAAAGACAATGAGACGAAAGCCGAACAGGTGAGCCTTGTTTTCGGGACAAATTTCGTTATTTCGTTTCAGGAGCAAGAGGGAGACGTATTCAATCCTATTAGAGCAAGGATCAGAGATAATAAGGGGCGCATAAGAAAAAGCGGAGCGGATTATCTTGCCTATGCTTTAGTGGATGCTGTTGTGGATAATTATTTTATAATACTGGAGAAACTGGGTGAACAAATTGCAAACATGGAAGACGAATTAGTAGCTAACCCGAGCACTGAGAAATTACAGACAATTCAAAACTTAAAAAGAGATATTATATTCTTGCGTAAATCCGTATGGCCATTGAGAGAGATCATCAGCGGGCTGCAAAGAACAGAGTCGGATTTGCTTCAGGATTCTACAACAGTATATATGCGGGATCTATACGACCATACTATTCAGGTTATTGACACTATAGAATCTTTGCGGGATATGGTTTCGGGAATGCTTGATATTTATATGTCCAGCATAAGCAATAAGATGAACGAGGTAATGAAAGTTCTTACAATTATCGCGACAATATTTATTCCCCTAACATTTGTTGCGGGAATATATGGAATGAATTTTGATCCCAGTGTTTCAAAGCTCAATATGCCTGAACTTACTTGGCCGTTTGGCTATATATTTGCATGGGTCGTGATGTTTTTTGTGACATTGGCGATGGTAATTTATTTTAAAAGGAAACGGTGGTTTTAAGATATAATGCGAGGTGTATAAATGAATTGGAAATGGATACTTGTTCTGATATTGTTGTTACTTTTAGTAATTTTTACTGTGCAGAATTATGAAATTGTTAAGATTCAATTTTTATTCTGGTCATTTCAGACGAGCAGGGCTATCGTGATATTCTCGACACTTTTCATAGGTATGATTATTGGATGGATAATCCCCCTGATTAAGAGAGGTTAAGATTAAAGTAAATATTACCTTATGTTAACGCTGATAATATTAGTGATAAGCATACTTTTTCTTTCTGGTATCTGCTCTATGGTAGAAGCAGCCATTTTAAGTCTTCCACTGATAAAAGCAAGGATCTTATTTGAACAAAAGCGCAAAGCTTCAAAAACACTCCTTTCTATTAAAGAGAATATTCCTTCGGCTGTTGTTACAATCGTTATCCTTAATAACAGTATTAATATAATTGGTTCGATATTTGTTGGTCAGCGAGTAACTTACTTATTCGGCAGCCGTTGGTTAGGTATTACTTCTGCGGTTATCACCTTTGCCATCATAATTATCTCTGAAGTAATACCCAAGACTATTGGCGAGCATTACAAAGTTGAAGTTTCTTTAGCAAGCGCAAAGCCACTGCAGGGCTTGATGTTGTTGTTTAGGCCGCTGATTGGAATTTTAGTTTTAGTCACCAATCCCTTTAAAAGGAAATCTAAACTACCAAAAGTAACCGAAGAAGAGATAAAGATTATGCTTCAATTAGGTAGGGTGGCAGGCACAGTTGAGACTGATGAGGAAACTTTGTGTAACAGAGTATTTAAGCTCAACGACTTAAAGGCATTCCAAATGTTGAAGCCAATAGAAGATATATATGCTCTTCAAGCCGATAAGTCACTTTCTGAAGTTAGAGAAATGATAGTTAATTCACCATACAGTAGAATCGTTGTTTATGGAAAGGACATCTCCGATATAGTGGGAATATGTCAACAAAGAGTTCTGTTAAGAGAAATCGCCAAAGATAATTACGAAGTAAAAGTACAAGATTTTATGTCCAGACCCATATCTGTAGATGAGAATGAAAAGGCAGATAAGCTTTTAGAGAAGTTTCAGGCTTACCATCAGCATCTTTTTATTGTTCAGAATAGGAGAGGGCAAAATATGGGAGTTTTAACTATGGAAGATGTGCTCGAAGAACTTTTTGGTGAGATTTATGATGAAAAGGAGTCTGCTTTCAAAGTTAAAACAGATTCAAAATGAAATTATAATTTTGAATGTATAAAAGTTTGACAAATAAGACAGAATTAGTGAGGAATTAATTCTCTGAATCAACAATATTCTTGGTATAGCGAGATATTGCATATATAATTACC
>JAHKBC010000143.1 GCA_018825725.1 Candidatus Omnitrophota bacterium | reverse complement strand
TATTTTCGTCAAACCACTTTAGCCTACCAATCATATATCCAAAAATAAACGATAAATTTTTTATGTAATCCAGCAACGCGTAACTGCAGCTTTGCCTGGCCATCAAACCCTCCCTATGATAATATAAAATAAAAAAGGGCAATTTTAAGAAAAGGGTTAGAGCCTTAAAACTTACGATTAAAATACGGTATATCGAAATAAAAAAGGTAAGAAACCGCCTAAATCCCTTCACAGAATTAAAGTCCCAAGAATACATTTTCCGCAGATTTAAATAACTTTCTCCCTTGCCATAGCAGAAATATGATAGAGAAAGTGATTTTAGTGTTTCCTTGTGCGAATTGTAGACCACCGCATTCCTGTTGCATTGAAAAATATACCCATTCTGTTTAAGCCGATAACATAAATCCGGATCTTCTCCGCCCGGAAAACTATAACGTTCATCGAAGCCTCCAACTGATTCCAAACACTCTTTTTTGAATGACGCATTTCCGGTTATAAGATAGACTATGCCGCTAGTATCTATTTTTGGCTCCTCATTCATTTTTACATATGCACAATATTGGCTTATTATTGAAGACGTTGGATTAGCTTTAATAACTCCTCCTACTCCAGCAACCCTTATATCATAATATCCTTTAATGACTTCTTCCAGCCAGGACTCTTTTGCAACACAATCCGAATCCGTAAAAACCACGATTTTACCCTGCGCCTTAGCAATACCTGCGTTTCTTGCCGCAGCTGGGCCCTTATGGCACTGATAAATATACTTCAATTCCAAAAGATAGTGTTTTCTTTGCTCCTCAATACATTCGTTTAAACCATCTCTAGATCCATCATCCACTACTATAACCTCGTAGTTATCTTTTGGGTATCTCTGCCCAGACAGGGATAACAGGCATCTCATTAATCCAATCTTATTGTCATATACCGGAATTACAACACTCACATCAATATTGTTTTGCATCTCAAAAATTATCCTTTTGACTGGCAAAACTCACAAAAAAAACAATAAACCACAACCATAATATCAAGAACCGCCAAATCATACTTATTTTTACGCATATCCTCTTCTAGAAAGTATGCAGCTATATCATGATGTTTCTCTAAATATGAGAACGCATTGATCACCCTGCTCATGGCAGTATTCTTATCTGTTATGTTATTTCGAGAATAATATTGCCTAAGCCAAAACCCTTGTAGGACTGATTTAATATTATCAATTTTTATATGCTCAACTTGGGCATTCGAATTATATACTAACCTAAAACCAAACCCGTAAATACGCTTTGAGATATCAACGTCTTCATAATTTGTTTTAAATTTTTTCGAGTAATAACCGGTTTTTTTAAGCACGCTCTTTCTCATTACATTGTTGCTTCCGGATAAAAATGGCGGATCATAAACGATATCGTTGCCCCAATGCTGGAGCATATGGGTACAACGCCATCTGTTTGCAACGTTTAAGAAATTTTTATCAATCAGCATACCTCCCACTCCGGCAATTTTGTCAGAGTTAAAATACCTCATCAATTCGCTAAGCCACTCAGGATGAGCGATACAATCTGCATCTAAAGCAGCAACAAATTCATTTCTGGCTTCTTTAAAAGCAGTATTTCTCGCTTCCGCTAGACCCAAATTTGATACATGACTAATAATCTTAACAGGAAACTCTTTAGCTATATCTGCAGTGCAATCTGTAGAACCATCATCAATAATCATAACTTCGTCTATTGGATAATTTTGTCTAAAAACACTATCCAGGGTTTTCTTTAAATAAGCCCCTGCGTTAAAACATGGGATGTAAAGGCTGACTTTATTCATTTATTGATCTGTAAAGACTGGTAAAGCTCATCCAAATCATTTATTACCTTATCCCAGCAATATTTTCTTTTTACCAATTCTCTTGCTTTTAATCCGGTTTTAGATACGATACCGGGATTATCAATCAAATACTGCACCTTATTTCTTAAGTCAATAAAATCTCCGGTTTTGAAATAAAAACCACATTCCTCTAAAGCCTCCCTGGATTCAGGGATATCACTGGCCAAAACACACCTGCCATAACTCATAGCCTCCTGTAATGAAACCGATAGTCCTTCTACTTCCGAAGGCAAAACAAACAAATATGCATTACTGTATAAACTTTGCAATGTAATCGTATCCACCGCGCCTAAGAATTCTATTCTACTATTTGTACAGGCAACAGACTTTATATAGGATAAATAGCTATGCATAAAGCCCGGCCCACCCGCAATTAATAATCGGATATTGGCCTGAATACCGTTAAATGCCTTAATTAAACAATCAATCCCTTTCTCAGGAACTATTCTACCAACAAATAATATATAATGAACAGGTGGCTGGCATACATTATCAGCTAAACCGGGAATATTAATGCCATTAGGAATATAATAAACAGCCTTTTTAAATTTGCTCTCAAAATAATGCTTTAGTACTCTAGAAATAACAATAGTCTTATTGGGCAGGAAATTTGCAGAGTATTCGCATATCCTCAAGAAAGATTTAGCATAATATTTCCATTTTTTACGTCTCCAGTCCAATGCATGAACAGTTACTACCGTTTTTTTTCCTACCAACCGAGGAAGTAATGCAAAAAAAGACGGCCCTAACGCATGATAATGCACAATATTAACATCTGTAAACAGCACATGTAGCGTAGAAAATAACACATGCAAAAATGTGGCTAAATGTTTGCGATTAATAGTATTAATAGATACAATTCTAATTCCTTGGGGTAACTTAAGATGAGGAACAGCAGATTTTGATTGGCAGTAGAAAACTAATTCATATCCTTTTTTAGCTAATAAGACTGCCGCTTGCGTAGTAGCAGTCTCAATCCCGCTATAACGCGATAAGTACCCTCTAGTTCCTATTATCGCAATTTTCATAAAAAATACATGCAATAGAAATACTTTATCAACATTAACAATGCCCTTATCTTATATTTAATATTTCTGACAAAAGAAGGAGCAAATATCTGCTGCAGTACAAAATGCGGGGTTAAGTATTGCCTAAAATAACAACTCCTCACTATCGCCTTCATTCTCTTTGAGCTTACCTTTGGTAAATCTAATAACCCCTCTCTAATGTTATCCGCGGGTATAAAATCTCCTCCTCTTATCCAACCGTTTTTTTTAGATAACCGATATAAAGAAGTATTCGGTAAGGGTGACGCAATGCTAAAGTGGACAAACTTTGTATTAAGCTTCCTAGCCTCATTAATGCTATGCCTAATACTGTCTTCCGTCTCAAGATAAGAAGAACCCAGTAAAACTGAAACTTCTGGCTCAATGCCACACTCTCTTACCAAGCGAACAGCCGTGTAAATATCCTGCAGGTAAATATCTTTCTTAACATCATCGAGAATCCTTTGGTCAAAAGATTCTGTTCCTATATATACCAATCTGCAGCCTGCCTTAGACATTACCTGCAACATGTCTTTATCCAATAATGAATCTGCCCGGGCATAACAGACCCATTGCAGCCTAAAATTTGTAATCCTCTCACAAATTTCAATAGTTCTCTCTTTCCCCCAGATGAACTGGTTATCGCAAATTTCAACACTACGATAACCTAGATTATATATATCTTCGAAATCACTGACGACGTCATCGATTTTTCTTATTCGTAAATTAGGCTTTTGTTGATCCGACTTTGACTGTTCGATTTCTATGGCTTGATCTAGCGCATGCGGGGCGCAATATGTGCACCTATACGAACATCCGCGAGAAAAACATGCAATAGTAGCCGGGTAATCAGTAATTCTATTAAAAAAGTACTGTCCATGAAGCAGCCGGCGATCAGGTAAAGGTATATCATTAATATCAATTAGGGCTCTCGGGCTATTATGCTGTATGCAACCATTGATAAGAAAAGACAGGCCTTGAGTATTTACAATTTTATCGTAGGTTTTACCCATTTTTAAAACTTCTAATAATGTAGCTTCAGGCTCTCCCCTTATTACGCAATAATTATCTTGGCGTAGAAATGACTCTGGCTTCCAGGTAGGATAAGGCCCGGTAAATAGGACCCTCACTCCATTTAGTTTTTGGGTAACCAGATTTGCAGCTAATATATCCTCATCTAAGGTTAACCAGGTAGTAAAAAAAATAACTAGATTAATACTATTATTTTTAATTAAATACTTCTTTAATCTCTTTGTTGTGTAACCCTGGGCTGGGCAATCCAATAGCTTTACCTTCCAGCCAACATTCATAGCCAACGTAGCTAATTGTAATAGATGAATAGGTGTTTTATAATCAAATCCATAATTGCAGCCATAAACTCTATCAGCTGAAACTTTATATCTGCTTAAATCAATTGGC
>JAHKBC010000142.1 GCA_018825725.1 Candidatus Omnitrophota bacterium | reverse complement strand
CCTGACGGTTCCAGCGTGGATATTATTCTTAATCCGCTTGGAGTACCTTCACGTATGAATGTAGGACAAATTCTGGAAACACACCTGGGCTGGGCAGCTAAAACTCTTGGTATACAAACTATTAGTCCTGTATTTGACGGCGCTAAAGAATCAGAAGTCTGGGATATGCTGGCTAAAGCCGGATTACCAGATAACGGAAAAATTACACTTTATGACGGATACTCGGGCCAGCCCTTTGATGGAAAGATTTGTGTAGGATATATCTATATTATGAAATTAATACATCTGGTGGATGAAAAAATTCATGCCCGTTCCATAGGCCCGTATTCATTGGTCACTCAGCAACCATTAGGCGGTAAGGCGCAATTCGGAGGCCAGCGCCTAGGTGAAATGGAAGTCTGGGCTTTAGAGGCTTATGGCGCTGCTTACACTCTACAAGAAATGCTTACGGTTAAAAGCGATGATGTGGCTGGAAGAACCAAGATTTACGAAGCAATTGTTAAGGGCGAACATCGCTTAAGTCACGGGACACCGGAATCATTTAACGTTCTGGTAAAAGAATTACAGGGATTGGGTTTAGATGTGCGTCTGGAGAAATCAAAATAATGACACATACACACGAAAATATCGCGTTTGATAGTATTTCGATCCGCTTAGCTTCGCCGCAGATAATTCATTCCTGGAGTAAGGGCGAAGTTAAAAAGGCCGAAACAGTTAATTACCGTACCTTAAAACCCGAAAAAGACGGTTTGTTTTGCGAAAAGATATTTGGCCCGGTGCGCGACTGGGAATGTAATTGCGGTAAGTATAAGGGGATTAAATTCAAAGGTATAACCTGCGACCGCTGCGGCGTAATCGTTGATCATTCATCTGTGCGCAGAGTACGCATGGGCCACATCGAATTAGCTTGCCCGGTAACGCACATCTGGTTTTTTAAAGTTGTGCCTAGCCGGCTCTCCGCCTTATTGGATATAACCCTAAGAGACATAGAGAAGGTCATATACTATGAAGAGTATGTAGTCATTGATCCCGGTAATACACCTTTAAAGAAAAAAGAGATGTTGTCAGAGGAAAAATACCAGGATGCTGTAGAAAAATATGCAGGAAAATTTAAGGCAGCTATGGGCGCAGAAGCAATTCAGGATCTACTTAAAGAATTGGATCTCGATATATACTGCAAACATCTGCGCAAAGAATTAGAGAAGTCCAAAGAGGTAATGACTAATCGTAAAACATTAAAAAATCTTAAGATAGTTGAAGATTTCCGTAAGTCACCCAATAAGCCGGAATGGATGATCTTTGATGTTATACCGGTTATACCGCCAGATTTACGGCCCTTAGTACCACTTGAAGGCGGAAGGTTCGCTACTTCAGATTTAAATGATCTCTACCGCAGGGTAATTAACCGTAACAATCGTTTAAAAAAGCTTATTGAATTAAATGCCCCGGATATTATTGTCCGCAATGAAAAACGCATGCTTCAAGAAGCAGTGGACGCACTTTTGGATAATGGTAGGCACGGAAGAGCTGTAATGGGTTCTAATAACCGCCCCTTAAAATCGTTATCCGATATGTTAAAGGGTAAACAGGGGCGTTTCAGGCAGAACCTTCTGGGAAAACGCGTAGATTACTCCGGTAGATCAGTAATCGTCGTTGGGCCGGAATTAAAACTTCATGAATGCGGCTTGCCAAAACAGATGGCTCTGGAATTATTCGAGCCTTTCATTATTAAAAAACTTAAAGAAAAAGGATTTGTTCATACAATTAAAGGCGCTCGGCGTATGGTTGGACACGGAAAGGTTGAAGTTTGGGATATCCTTGATGAAGTAATCAGGGATCACCCGGTAATCCTGAATCGCGCTCCAACTTTGCATCGTTTGAGCCTCCAAGCATTCCAGCCCCGTCTCATTGAAGGAAAAGCCATTAAAATTCATCCTCTGGTCTGCGCCGGGTTTAATGCAGATTTTGACGGTGACCAGATGGCCGTACACGTGCCACTTTCATTAGAGGCACAGATTGAAGCAAGGGTATTAATGTTATCAATAAATAATGTATTTTCTCCGGCCCAGGGTAGGCCTATAGTCACCCCTACTCAGGATATTGTTTTAGGATTATCTTACATGAGCAAGGAAAAAGCTAATTGTAAGGGCCAAGATAAATTATTCAGCAATGCACAGGAAGTTATTGTGGCCTACGAAGACAAAGTTGTGGATTTACACGCGCGAATTAAAATAAGAATAGACTCACTTTTTGACATGCTAGACAAGAAGATAATTAAGAAGAAGCAGATAATCACAACCACCGTAGGTAGGGTTCTTGCCAACCAGGTTCTGCCGGAAGAATTCGGATTTGTGAATAAAGAGTTGAATAAAGCTAATATCGGGGATATTATCGCCGAATGCTATAAGAGGTTTGGCCATGAAAGGGCGATACGCCTCTTGGACGATACCAAGGCTTTAGGTTTTGAAGCCGCTACGCTAGGTGGAATATCTATAGGTGTTAAAGACCTTGTAGTACCCAAAGCTAAACCCGAAGTTATAAAAGAAGCTAAGCTTGAAGTTGCTAGGGTTGACGACCAATATCGCAAGGGTATTATCACCGATAGGGAGCGTTTCAATAAAGTCATCGATATTTGGACTCATGTTACTGATAGAATCTCGGAACTTTTATTTAAGGAGATGGATACGTTTAACCCCATTTACTTAATGGCTGATTCGGGTGCTCGCGGCTCACGCATGCAGATAAGGCAGCTTTCCGGTATGCGCGGGTTAATGGCCAAGCCTTCAGGTGAAATCATAGAAAATCCCATAACCGCAAACTTTCGCGAAGGTCTGACTGTTCTGGAATATTTTATTTCAACCCATGGCGCGCGCAAGGGATTAGCGGATACCGCGTTAAAAACTGCCGATGCAGGTTATCTTACCCGCAGGCTGGTAGATGTCGCTCAGGAAATTATCGTCACCGAAGATAATTGCGGCACGCTTAATGGTATTACCGTTCAGGCAATAACCGAAGGTAACGAGTTGGTTGTTAGCCTTACTGACCGCATTATAGGAAGAGTGGCCCTGGATAACATAGTCGATATTATCACCGATGAAGTAGTAGTCGAGCAGGGAGAAGAGATAACTGAGGACAAGGCTGAACAGATAGAAAAGTTGGGCATCGAAAAAATTCGTATCCGCAGCGTCCTAACTTGCGAGTCTGACCGTGGAGTATGCGTAAGGTGCTACGGTAGAAATTTAGCCAGCGGAAAACTTATTGAGGTAGGAGAAGCCGTAGGGGTTATCGCTGCCCAAAGTATCGGAGAGCCTGGTACACAGCTCACCTTAAGAACCTTCCATATCGGCGGTACCGCTTCCAGAATCGTAGAGCAATCTTTTATCAACGCCAAAAACAAAGGTTACCTTAAATATCATAATATTCGGGTAGCCCAGAAGAAGAAGGAATTTGTAGTTTTAAACCGTAACTGTTCGTTAAGTATTAATGATAAGGATGGCCGTGAATTAGAACGATACCTTATACCACAGGGCGCCTTTATCGCATTTAAAGACGAAGAAGAAATAGGTAAGGGTGTCTCCTTTGTGCATTGGGATCCCTACACTGCCCCCGTACTTACCGATGTTAGCGGAAAAATTAAATTTGAAGATTTGAAAGAAAATGTCACTTATATGCAGGAAACTAACCCTGTAACCAAGTTAACCGAACAAGTAGTTGTTGAGCACAAACAAGAATATCATCCGCAGATAGTACTTACTGATAAAAAAGGCGATGTATTAGGTATTTATCCGATACCGGTCGGCGCGCATATCCTGGTCAAAGATAACCAGGATATAGAAGCCGGCGATATGTTGGCTAAAATACCGCGCTTAACTGTAAAAACCAGGGATATTACCGGAGGCCTTCCGCGT
>JAHKBC010000141.1 GCA_018825725.1 Candidatus Omnitrophota bacterium | reverse complement strand
GATTATGTGCTTTGTGGCGATAAATTAAAATATGGCAAGCCTCATCCGGAGATTTTACTGCGTATTATAGACAGGTTGGCAGTTAAACGTCAGGAAGTTGTTTATGTAGGAGATATGACGGTAGATGCCCAGGCGGGAAAAAATGCCAGAGTAAAAACTGTCATTGTGACTACTGGTTCCAGTTCTCCTCTTGAGATTAAAAAAGAGAGGCCGGATCTTATTATTAAAAGAGTCGCGGATTTGTTGAATATTTTGTAAGGAAATCCTCGAGATAAGGCATTGTAGATTTTTTTCTGGCGGTAAGTTTGAACTTGACATCCATAAGGTCTTTCTATATAGTAATATGAAGTGGTAAAACAATGTGTTCTATTCCCGCTTTGCGGGATTTCGCTAAAATGCTTGCCTTCGGCAGGCGTATTGCAGAAATTGCACCCGGTGCTAATCGGAATTGCGCCGGCGTTGTGTAGGTACACTAACTCCGCTAGCGCGGACTTTCGCCAGACGCGCCTTTCAGGCGCATTTTGGTGCTCAAGGAGGGTAGAAGATGCGTAAAGTATTATTATTGGTGTTATCCGGTATATTAATTACTAGTTCTATTGGTTGTGCTACCCTCGAACAGATGATTCAGCCTACTGCGCAAGTAGATAATAATGCCGGAGCACAGGCTTTGCCTCCTTATTCAGGCCCTAAGGCGCGCGTAGCTATAGCGGATTTTGATGTTAAGGCAGCCAAGGCTACCAATGAAATCGGCAGCGGATTAAGAGAGATGTTGATTACAGCCATGGTTAATAGCAATAGGTTCAGCGTAGTTGAGCGCCAGGCATTACAGGCAGTTATGAGGGAACAGGAGTTAGCAGCGTCAGGAGCTGCGCAATCCGGAACCGGACCGCAGAGGGGTAATATCCGTACTGCGGATTTAATTATAAGCGCAGCAGTTACTGAATTCGAACCCCAAGCTTCAGGAGGAGCAGCAGGGATAGGCGGCGGAGGCGGGGTGGGTAGCGGTATTTTAGGCGGATTATTAGGTGCGGCTTTAAATAAGGCGCATATGGCTTTGGATATCCGTATTATTGATTCTTCAACCACAGAGATTCTGTCTTCTACCCGTGTTCAGGGACAAGCCTCGGATGTTGCAGGTGGATTTATGGCCGGGTTCTTTGGCGGATGGGCTTTAGGAGGCGGTTTGTCCATGTATGCCAACACTCCTATGGAGAAAGCAATTCGTATCTGTATCATTGAAGCCATAAGGTATGTGTCGCAGACCATACCGGCAAACTACTATAAATATCAACCTGGGGTATAAAAATGGGAAAACGTAAACGTAGAGGTAAACTTAACTGGCGTTCCAAAAAAGCCAATCACGGCCGCAAGCCTAATTTAGGATAATCCTAACCTTTTTTTAAAAAATCCCACCATGGTTTTGATCTGGATTCTGGCAAGTACTATTCTAGTTAGTGTTATTTCTTTTGTGGGGGTTTTTACGCTTTTTATCAAAAAGCGGCTACTGCACGAGGTCCTTTTCTATTTAATCGGTTTTTCTGCCGGAGCCTTAATCGGTGGCGCATTCCTGCATTTAATGCCTGAAGCATTAGAATCAGCCAAGGGCAGCATATCTGTTTTTTATTACTTTATTTTGGGCACGGTGATATTTTTTGCTTTGGAACGCTATTTATGCTGGCGGCATTGCCATGAAGACCATTGCGATGTGCACGCTTTTACTTATCTAAGCCTGGTTGGGGATGGTTTTCATAATCTTCTGGATGGATTGATTATCGCGGTGAGCTACCTGGTTTCTACAAAATTAGGCATTGCAACTACCCTAGCCGTTATAATGCATGAAATACCCCAGGAGTTGGGGGATTTCGGCGTGCTTATTTATGGAGGCTTTACCAAAAAGAAGGCGCTGCTTTATAATTTTTTCTCCGCCCTATTGGCTGTGGTCGGCGCTTTAATCGGGTATATCCTTAATGATAAAGTAGGTTCGTTATCGAGCGTAATTGTTCCGGTTACTGCTGGAGGTTTTGTCTATATCGCTTCCTCGGATTTGATCCCTCAGATACATAAAGAGAAGAATCTTAAGAATTCTTCTCTGGCGTTTTTGGCCTTTCTTTTAGGCATTGCTTTTATGGCTTTGACCCGAACATTTTTTGCAGGCTAGATTTATTCGCCTTGATTTAACCCCCAGGATAATATAAAATGTTTTAATCAAGAAGACAAACTATGAAAAAACTTTCTTTAGTTCAAATGAAGGAGAATAAAAAAGGCAAGGTCGTGGAGATTCAGGGAGGCTTGCGTTTACGCAACAGGTTCCTGAGCATGGGTATCTATGAAGGAAGGGAGATTACCCGCCTGAGCCACTTTGTCTTAAGAGGCCCGGTAGCCATTAAGGTCGGAAGGAGTGTCCTGGCTTTAGGCTATGGCATGGCTTCTAAGGTGATTGTCGAAAATAATGATTAAGAAAATATTCCTTATTGGAAATCCCAATGTGGGGAAAAGCGTGGTTTTTTCCCGCATGACCGGAGTGCAGGTGGAGGTTTCTAATTATCCCGGCACGACCATCGATATAACCAAGGGTTTCTTAAAACTCGGAGAAGAGGAACTCGAGGTTATAGACCTGCCCGGTACGTATTCTCTTGAACCAAGCTCCAAGGCAGAAGAGGTGGCAGTATCTTTACTTAAGAAGGAGCCCCATGATAGTTTTATAGTTATAAGCGTAATTGATTCTACCAACCTGGAGCGCAATCTTTATCTGACTCTGCAGTTAATTGAAGAGGGGCTTAAGTTGATTGTCTGTTTGAATATGTGCGATGATATGTTGCATCGCGGAATCAATATCGATATTGCCAGGCTCGAGGAATTATTAGGAGTGCCGGTTATTTCTACCTGTGCTGTTACCGGAGTAGGGATCAAGTTTCTTATTGATAGGATTAAAGACGCCAAAACGGGGATAAAAAAAGGGTTGAACCATAAGCATCTGTGGGAAGAGATAGGCAGGATTGTCAGCGCAGTCCAGCAATTAAGCCATAGGCACCATACTTTCCGCGAGCTTTTAGAGGATGCTTCTGTCAGGCCCTTATCCGGATTTTTTATTGCATCAGGAGTGCTTTATCTATCTTTTAAAATAGTGCGTTTTATCGGAGAGGCTCTTATTAATAAAGTTTTTGACCCATTTTTTTTCAATATCTACCATCCGCTAATCGAGAAGCTGAGTTATGGCTTGGGTAGAGAAGGCTTCCTGCATCATCTCTTAATTGGTGATTTAATCTCAGGCAAGATTGATTTTAAACAATCTATGGGCATATTGACTACAGCGCCATATTTGGAACTTGCCATGGTGCTTCCCTATATAATCGCCTTTTATTTTGTTTTAAGCATCTTAGAAGATACAGGTTTTTTACCCAGGTTGGCTATACTCTTAGATAATCTATTCCATCACCTGGGTTTGCATGGTTACGCGATTATCCCCATGCTTTTGGGGTTTGGTTGTAATGTTCCAGGTATACTTTCTACGCGCATACTCGAGTCTAGAAGGGAACGTTTTATTGCCTCTGTCCTTATCTCCATAGGTGTGCCGTGCGTGGCCCTACAGGCAATGATCTTTGGTATTCTGGGCGGATTTTCCGGTTTTTACGTAACCAGCCTTTACCTGGTAATGTTTATGGTCTGGATAATTTTAGGCGCAATCTTAAACAGGTTTCTTAAAGGCTATAGCCCGGAGTTTATTATTGAAATTCCCCCGTATCGGCTGCCGCCCTGCAAGATGCTTTTGACCAAGTTATTTATTCGCATTAAGGGTTTTATTATTGAGGCTTTGCCTATAGTTTTGTTAGCGGTCCTGGTAGTTAATATTCTCATATTCTTTAAAGCCTTTGATTATGTGGCTAATATATTCAGCCCTATTATTCAGGGTTTATTCGGTCTGCCCAAAGAGACAGTAACTGCCCTGACAATTGGACTTATCCGTAAAGATGTGGCTGCCGGCATGCTTATTCCTTTAAGCCTTAGCCCTAAGCAGCTTTTTATCTCCGTGGTTCTACTTTCAGTTTCATTTCCTTGCGTTGCTACTTTTGTAGTCTTCTTAAAAGAATTGGGCTGGAAAGCCCTTCTGGCTTCTATCGCGATTATGGCCATTGTCGGCTTTAGCCTGGGCACAATCCTTAACTTAATTATTCCCTAATGAAGGCATTAGCGCTTCTCTCCGGAGGCCTGGATAGTATACTTTCTGCTAAAGTGGTTAAAGATTTAGGCGTGGAAGTAATTGGCCTGAATTTCGTAATTCCCTTTTCCCACAAGAATAAGAATGGTTTAGTAGATATAGCTGAGCAGGCCAGGAATATCGGGATTGAATTAATCAAGATAAATCTAGGAGAAGAATTTCTACAGATAGTTAGAAAGCCTAGACATGGGTATGGAGCCAATGTAAATCCTTGTATTGACTGTAAGATTCTCATGTTTAAAAAAGCTAAAGAACTAATGCCTGAGCAGGGCGCGAGCTTTTTGATTAGCGGCGAGGTTTTAGGCCAGCGGCCGATGTCCCAGAATAGAAAAAGCCTGAAACTAATCGAGCAGGAGGCCGGGGTAGAAGGAATTTTACTGCGTTCGCTCTGCGCAAAATTAATGCCTGAGACTCTTCCTGAACAGAAGAGGTGGGTAGAGAGGAATAAATTATATGCCTTTAACGGCCGCAGCCGCAACGCGCAATTTGAGCTGGCAGAAAAATTAGGAATCAAAGAGTACCAGGGCCCGGCAGGAGGCTGTCTTCTGACTGACCCGGAGTTTGGTAAAAGGCTAAGAGATCTTAAAAAACATTCCGGGCTTGATATGGATAGTGTGAAGTTGCTAAAATACGGCCGGCACTTTCGTTTATCTTCTGAAGTAAAATTAGTAGTGGCGCGTAATGAAGAGGAATGCGTTGAATTAACCCGCCTGGCCCAAGCAGGAGACTATATATTCTATCCTGATGCAGAAACTGCTGGACCAACTGCCATGTTAAGAGGTAAAATAGAGCTAGTACAAATTCAGCTCTCATCTGATATTATCTGCCGCTACTTTGATTTAAAGAATAGTAATTCATCCGCAATTATCTATAGAATTATTCCGCAGCCAGAAGAAAAAATAATTCAGGCAACAAAGATTTCCGAAGAGGAATTAGTCAAATATAGAATATAATATATGCACCCTGGCAGTTTGTTCGCTGAGGGTCGATTTTCCGCCGTAGGCGGACGGCAATGATCTTTCGTATTTTCGGCAACTGCTGAACTCGTGATTTTGCTCTAGCAAAATCACTCAAACAGCATCGCTGTCCCGAGATTTCCGCCTTCGGCGGACTCGGGATTCCCGAAAATCCAAAAGCTCCATTGCCTAAAATCGACATTCGCTCACAAACCGCCAGGGTACATATTAGATATCAGGAGGATATATGTGGCCATACGATTATTTTAATCAATTTAGCGGATTAATTAACGAATTCCTTACGGAAAGTCGAGATGGTGTTCCGAAAAAGAAAGTTTTCTTCGCTAAATGGCTTGGAAATGATAAAAATGATGCGGAAGGGCAAGAAAAGAAAATTCGAGAGTTTATTGAAAGTGAATCGATAGATATTATTTCGGATCTCAAACCAAAAATTGAAGATGCGCTGAGATATCAACTAGAAGCAATAATACCTAGATTCAAGAAGGGAGATATTAACATTGAAATACTGGGAGGCATTATCGAATCATTTATAGTTATTTGTGACATTACTCCTATTAATCTAAAAGATATTATAGAAGGGCTGAAAAAAGGCAAGGAGGTTGACCCTACATTCAATCCTAATGTAATGATTGAGTTAGGACTAGCTCTTGCTTGGAAGATGCCTGAGCAGGTAATTGCGGTATATGATAAAGAGTGGTCATTCGAAAAGCTTACTAGAAAGTTGCCTTTTGACATTCAGAGCTATTTTGTACAGAAAATAGATTATGCGAATCTTGATTCAAAAGAGTATAATTTACGAAAGAGTATTCAAGACCGAATCAAGCTCGTAGATCTTAATAAAAGTATCATTATGAAGAACATTAAGATTAAATTAGACCATGATTCTTTAACAATACTGAAAAGAAGAAACGGTTTAATGTTTGGACCTGAATATTTAAGTAGGGATAGCTTTTATTATCATCGAGAGTTGGATACTATTCGGAATTTATTAAAGTTAGGACTTTTTCGAACTGAAATATTTCCAAATGGTAGAGACTATGGTTATTGTTTAACTGATTTGGGGAGAATTTTCTTAAAGAAAGAATTAAAATCCGAAACTATGCTTTTCCCAAAAGTTTTCTGCGAATTTATGCGTGTTTCATTTTGGCGGGGATATAACAGAGAAGAATATAAAGATAAGGAAGGAAAAACAGCTTTTGAGAACAAGAAAAATAATTTTTACCAGGAATTTTCTATTCCTTGGGATGATGCTGATAAAGCATTAAAAGAAATACTGATTCAGCAAGAAATTTCTGAATCCGAACAGGTAATTACTATGTATGATGAGTATGCTAGAAGTAGAAACGCCACATTTTCTGATATTTGGGAAAAAATCGCTTTTCCATGGTCACAAAAAATTGGCAGATTGAAAGGTGAGAATAGTTAAATTGTTGTTGCGGGTGGCTTGGACTGGATTTGAGCGGGGCGTCGAGGCAAGGAGCGGGCATGGATCCCGCACCTTATAAGGTGCGGGAGAGCGACGCCAGCCGACACGAGTGCAGCCTATAGTTAAAAGTGCAAGGGTTTCGTTCTAAGAACGAAATTTTTCCTCGCAGGGGCAAAACAAACGTCCCCGCGAGAACCAGGCCAAGACAGGATCCGCTAAATAGGATATAACTATGAAAGAAGCTTTATTATACGATAAATTGAGCAATAATCTGGTGCATTGCCGTCTCTGTAATCACCTGTGTAAGATAGTTGACGGTAAGTGGGGGTTGTGTGGTGTCAGACAGAACATTAAAGGTGTTCTTTATACTACTGTTTACGGTAAAGTTATTGCCGCGCATGTGGATCCTATTGAGAAAAAGCCCTTATATCATTTTTTGCCCGGCTCCCGCGCTTTCTCTATTGCCACCATGGGCTGCAATTTCCGCTGCGGGTTCTGCCAGAATTGGGAGATTTCCCAGGTGCGTTCCAGTGATGGAGCAAGCCTGCCTGAAGAAGAGGCCCATGTTGAAGAAATAGTCAAATCTGCTTTGCGTAATCATTGCCAGAGTATTTCTTATACCTATACCGAACCGACGATATTCTTTGAGTACGCTTATGATTGTGCGAAACTGGCCAGGGAAAAAGGCTTGCGCAATAATTTTGTTACCAATGGTTATATGACTTCTGATGCCATAAAAATGATTAAGCCGTATCTGGATGCAGCCAATATTGATTTGAAATTTTTCAAGGAGGAGTTATATGTAAAAATCTGCTCCGGAGGATTAAAGGAGGTTTTGGATTCGATTAAGTGTATGTATGAAAATAAGATCTGGGTGGAGATAACTACTCTGGTTATTCCTGGTCAGAATGATGATGAGATGCAATTAAAAGGGATTGCCGAATTTATCGCCTCCGTGGATAAAAATATCCCCTGGCATATTTCCAGATTTTTTCCTAATTATAACTATAAGGATCTGAAGCCCACTTCTGAACAGGCCCTAAAAATGGCCTGGGAACTGGGTAAGCAAGCAGGCCTAAGATACATATATGTAGGTAATGTGCAGGGTTTTGGTGATGATACCCATTGCCACAACTGCAAGAAATTGTTGATAAAAAGAGAAGTTTTTAGCATCCTGGAGTATAATATTAAAGAAGGTAAGTGCGTCTATTGTCAGGCCCGGATACCGGGGATATTTTCATAAGATGAGATATGCGGTATAAGAAGGCATTATTAATTGTAGATGTGCAAAATGATTTCTGCCCGCGTGGAGCTTTGGCTGTTTCCGAGGGAGATAAGGTTGTGCCGGTAATTAATCGGTACATTAGAGTATTTTTACGCCGAAAGCTTCTCATTTTTTCCTGTCGCGATTGGCATCCTAAGAAGACCAAGCACTTTAAGAGTTTCGGAGGATTATGGCCTGAACATTGCGTTCAAGGGACAAGGGGAGCAAGATACCATCCAAAACTCAAGCTTCCTAAGAATACGATTATTGTTTCCAAGGGTATGGAACCTGAAAAAGACAGTTATTCTAGCTTTCAGGCCAAGGATAAGGCCGGGCATTCTTTCTATTCCGTATTAAAGGAGCTAGGCGCTAAAGAACTTTATATTGCAGGTTTGGCCACGGATTACTGCGTCAAGTTTAGCGCTTTAGATGCCCTTAAAAAGGGGTTAAAGGTAAATATTTTATTGGATGCTGTGAAGGGAGTAAACCTAAAACCTGATGATTCAACCAAGGCAATACAGCTTTTAGTTAAAAAAGGCGCGCGTATATTAAACCTGCGAAAGTTAAAGTTGTAGTAAGAATTAAAAAATACTTGACTAATGATACAAATATAGTATCATTAGATTAATGATACTATAGGAGGATAGATTGAAGCTTATTACCCGGGATACGGATTACGCCTTAAGGGCCTTGGTTTTTATTGCTCGCAGTATGGATAGAGTAGTTGCAGTTACGGAATTAGTCCAGGAATTAGGAATACCCAGGTTCTTTTTGCGCAAGATCCTGCAGTTATTGCATAAAAAGGGGTTATTAAAATCTTTTAAGGGTAAAGGGGGAGGATTCATTCTTAATCGGCTTCCACAAGAACTCTCTCTCTTGCAGGTAATGGGGGTGTTTCAGGGTAGGTTTAGCCTGAACGAGTGCCTCTTAAAGAAACACCTTTGTCCAAATATACGCACCTGTATCTTAAAAAAGAGAATAAAAAATATTGAAAGTTACGTTGCTAGAGAGTTAGAGGCAATAACCATCGCCAGCTTAATAAAAAAATATGCCAGAACTTAGAGTGAAATTAATCCAGAGGATAGCCCGGACAGCTACTGTAGAAAGCTTCAGGTTTAGTCCTGAATCCAGGATAGATTTTATTGCCGGGCAATTCCTTCAAGTTATCTTTGATCCGGGAAATAAGGAAAATAGAGATCTCAATAAGTACCTTTCTTTTTCCTGCGCGCCAGGCAAAGAATATATTGAGGTTACTAAGAGGTTAAGTGAGAGTAATTTTTCTCAGAAATT